>CAZVSL010000165.1:0-11425 GCA_964629935.1 uncultured Calditrichaceae bacterium
CCGCCGAATGTCGAGCGCGACGCGCAGGATGAAGAAACAGTAATAAAACAAGGAGTTGAACGCTGGCCACTGTTTTGGCAGAATACGATACAAGCGCTCGACGGCCCGCACAACCAGCCGGTCTCCATTGACTTCGAACCGGCGGTAGAGGATGCCTTCATCATTTTCTGCACCAGGCTGGTCTTTGCCTTTTGCCGCATAGATGATGCAATCGAATCGCTTGCTGAGCCCGTGGGCGATACGATATGACAGGATACTGATGGAGCCGGACAGCTTATTTCTGTCCAGAACGCCGGGCGGCTGATTGACAATGGCGATTTTCATGCCTTCGGCGCTGCCTTCCTGAGTGGCCTGACATTGCCGTTGCCTGGTGTGCCATCGTGCTCCCACTTGCAGGGCAGAAAAATCAAACCAAACCGGCTTTCGATACCCCGTCCCGACCTGTAGAAGTTTGAAGCCTCGACATCGAAAAGTGCACATTGGTCCAAATGGTCATAAAGCAGGCCTTTGCTTGCCGCCCACAAACTGACATAATAGCGGCCGGGCATGAGATTCAGGAAATTGATCTCGACTTCGATGTGCCCCTTGCCTGGCGTCAGCTCCGCGATTTCATAGCCCGTCGCCCAGCTATTAACGGATGTGATCATCGTGCCCAGATCGGAATAGATTTCCACACCAAAATGAGGATTGGTTACCTTTTGGTGCACTTCGTAGTGCAAGCGGATGCGCAGGTCATCACCGCTGCAGATGAGTTTTTGCGGCTGCTTGTCCGTGCTGAGGAATTCGATGGCCTCGAAACGCACCTCGCCGGCGCCGCGCCGCGTCTTGATTTCACGCAATTTTGTGGCAGATTCATTGACGCCGGCAAATGTCGACAGATATTGTTTGATGATCTCTTTGGATTCGCCATCAGCTCTGATTTCACCGCCGTCGATCCAGATGGCGCGCGGGCACAAGTTTTCTACGGCCGCCATATTGTGCGACACGAACAAGACCGTACGCCCGACGTTGTTGAGGTCCTTCATGGCATTGAGGCACTTCTTTTGAAACTCCGCGTCGCCGACGGCAAGCACCTCATCTATAAGCAGGATATCGGGGTCAAGATGAGCCGCTACCGCAAAACCCAGGCGCAGACGCATGCCGGAAGAATAACGCTTGATAGGCGTGTCGATGAATCTCTCCACGCCGGCAAAAGCAATGATTTCCTCCAGCCGGCCCAAAATCTCTTTTTTCGACATGCCAAGGATCGAGCCGTTGAGAAAAATATTCTCCCGACCAGTCAATTCTTCGTGAAAGCCGGTGCCGACTTCCAGCAGAGACGAAATGCGGCCACGTACGGCCAGTTCACCGGAAGTGGGATGCGTGATCTTCGAAAGCACCTTAAGCAGGGTGCTTTTGCCTGCGCCATTACGTCCGATTATGCCGACCACTTCACCCTGCCCGATGGTGAATGTGACGTCCCGCAAGGCATAGATGGTCTCCTTGCTGTTCTTTCTCGAAAACGGCGCTTTCAACAGGCCGGTGACAGCCTCCCGCAATTGCGTCTTGCGATGTAACTGACCCAGGCGATATTTCTTGCTTAGATTTTTGACTTGAATAGCAGGTGTCATCGATATTGTGGTAACCTCTCTTAAATAATGTCTGCAAATGTGCGTTCTGTCTTGCGAAAGTACAGAGCACTCAACAGAAATATGAGACATGCGACGCCGGAGGAAATAGCAAATAGCCGCCAGTCGACCATTTTATCCGGTAACAAGGTTGTGCGAAATGCCTCGATGATGCCGCTCAGAGGGTTCAGCCCAACCAGGAAGCGAAATTTTTCAGGAATGATGCTGGTTGGGTAAATCACGGGCGTCAAGAAAAGCCAGATCTGAATAAAAAACGGGGTGGCGTACTTGATATCGCGGTATTTGACATTCAGAGCGGCCAGAAGCATGCCGGCGCCAAGAGTCAACAGAACCAGCGGAATCAACAGCAGCGGCCATAACAGCAGTGTTGGCGCCGGGGTGATGCCATAATAAGCCATCATTCCTAACAGCACCAGAAAGGCGATAGCAAAGTCGACCAGACCCGCAAGCACCGGCGAGGCCGGGATGGCCACGCGCGGAAAGTAAACCTTGGTTACGAGGTTGGTGTTGCTGATCAGACTGTTGCCCGCAAAGCTGAGCGCCGTCGAAATGTAGGTCCAGGGCAAGAGTGCGCTGTAGGTGAAAATAGGATAGGGGATGCCGTCGCTGGGCATCTTTGCGAGTTTGCCAAAGAACAGGGTGAAGACAACCATGGTAAAAAATGGCTGAATAATTGCCCACGCAGCGCCCAGGAGCGATTGCTTATACCGGACCTTGAGGTCACGCCAGACCAGAAACAGAAACAACTCACGATATTGCCAGAATTCAGCCAGCCAGGAACTGCGGGAAGATAAAACTCTCGTTGACATAGATAACCCGTTTTTCGATTAGAAGACTACAGTTTGTGACTATGGAGAGCCACGTTCTTATCAGGTAAACTTTTCAAATTGGCCGTGTGCAGTCGTGAGTCAGCCGTGCCTCCGCTGACAAGACTTGCGTATAGACTCGCGTGCTGCAGGGCAACGCGGTGCAGGGTAAAGCGACTGCATACTTTTTTCAAGGCCTGCCTGGCCAGGGCATCGCGCAGCACTCTATCGGCAAGCAAGCGCCGCATGGCGCTGACCAGGGCGGGCGCATCGTCTTGAGCAATGACCAGGCCCTCTTTGCTATCTTGCATAAGCTCATCGGTGATGCCATCGATGCGACTGCAAATCACTGGCAGGCCGGCAGTCATAGCTTCGATAACAACGTTGGGTAAGCCCTCACGGCGCGACGGAAACACGAAGCCATCCGATGCGCGCAAATAATTTGGGATACTCTCATGCGGCACGTTGCCCAGAAAAGAAATCCTGCGCACATCCCGGCGGTCGAAGTTTTCGCGCACTATTCTCACGAAATCCGTATCGTCAAGCTCGCCCGTAAAGGCATGTTCGTACGGCCCGATTAGCAGAAGGTGAGCGTCAGGGTGAAGGTTGCATACCGTCTCCCAGGCTTGCAATAACAAATCGCAGCCCTTGCGCCGGGAAACGCGCCCGATGAATGTGAAGATGAAGCCGTCGATGGGCAGGTTCAAGGTGGCGCGTATACGCGACTTTTGCCCGCTATTGGCAACCGGCTTGAACTTG
Organism: uncultured Calditrichaceae bacterium; assembly: GCA_964629935.1. GTDB lineage: Bacteria > Zhuqueibacterota > Zhuqueibacteria > Oceanimicrobiales > Oceanimicrobiaceae > CAZVSL01. Next base: position 3,194 of record CAZVSL010000165.1, read on the forward strand.
TCGTAATCGACGCCGTTCGGGATGCAATGCAAGCGCGTCCGCGAGATGCCTTGCTGCACGCAGGCTCGCAGGAGCGCCTGGCTCTTGCATACGATGGCGTCGACCAGACGAAGGCTGAGCAGCTCGAGCCTCCAGAGCATCGACTTACTGCGCAGGCTTACCGGGTCGTCGTTGCCGAGCAGGGTCATGGTGAGCAGCACAGGCAGGCGCATCAATTTGCAGGCTAACACGATGACCAGGGTAAATGGCCGGGTAGAATGGAGAAAAACAAGATCCACTCGATCACGCAAACGGTAAAGTTGTCGGGCTACTTTGATAGCGTATTTGAAATAACCTTTGCGCGTGCCTCTTTCCGCTTTGAGCCGATAGACCCGAAAGCCTTCGATCCGGTCATACCTGCGTGCGCGGCCGAAATTGGCGCCGATAAAACAGCTATCCACCTGTTGCAGCCGAAGACCACGCGCCAGCTCGAGCGCCTGGCGCGTGCCTCCGGCAAACCAGGGTGGAAACAGGTAGGTCACCATTGCGACTTTTATATTCGGTTCTGGCATGGCTGTTTGAATTTGGCACACAGGAGGAACATGGCGCTCATGACTTTTCAAGCGCCACGGGATAGGCCGGCCTTTGGTGGGGCAACGGCGGCCGGTATCGTATGTCTTCTTTCTGCGGGTCCTCGTCCTGGTCTTGCAGCTCAGGCTGCTTATCGCCAACAATCACAAGCGTACGGATGACGAGCGCTGTCAGCGCCCAGAAAAACCCCGAGACATTCATGTAGAACCAGTAGCTACCGGCAATATTGCCGGCCAAAATGGCGACGACCGAGCCAACATATCCCAAACCAAGCCCCTTGAAGAAGCGGTCTTCCGCGGTTTTGTACAAGCGCCAACCGTAGCGAATGCAGCGTGAATAAAAAATCAAATAGATCAGGATACCGATCCCGCCTTGCTCGACTGCGACTTCAAGGTAGCCGTTGTGCAGACTATTGCGCTGCATGCTTGCCTCTATGCCTAACGATGGCACGGAACGAAAACCCATGCCGGTTATGGGGTTGCTGAGAAAGATCGCGGCTGCTTGTTCCCACATCAGGTAGCGGTCCTCAATTGAATGGTCCGTACCTTTTTCGGTTTTGGTCATATCGATACGTTCCTGGATCGCTATGGGTGTGACGCTGCGCCAGAACACGAGAAAAAGAGCAACAACCACCAGTATTTTTCGCTCCCGCACAAAACCGAGGAAAACCAGGCCCGCCATTGTCGCCAGATAGCCGCCACGACTAAACAGAAATGCGATGGCGTAAATGTTGAACAGGGTAGCGCCCAGGAACAGCATCTTGCGCCAGAACTGGCGGTCGAGCAGGAACAGGCATGCGATAACGATGGTGTTTTGAGCGTAAAACACCGCGAGCTCGTTCGGGCCCAGGTAGGTAAACGTGCCGGAGCCGCGCAGCTCATGGCTATAGTGGGAAGTATCCCGGCCGGAGAAATTGTGATAAAAATTGCGTCCCATGAACAACATGGCAAATGCCATGAGAAGTAGGAGAATTCTGATGTTCTTTTCATCTTTGATGTTGTTGACGATAATGAGATACAGCAGAGGCAGCATCACATAGTTTTTCCATGTGATGAAGCGGTCATTGCTGGAGCTGAAAAGCGGTGTATCTCCAAGATTGAGCACGCCCAGGCAAAGGGTCATAAAGGTCCACACCACGATGAGCAGAACGATTTTGTCCATCGGGGTCTGCCACTGCGACTTGTCCTCCTTGTGTTCAGCTTTTCTCTTCTGCCAATCGAACCACCATCGCACGAGCAAGGCCAAATAGAGCACATCCACCAGATCTTTGCCGAGCGGATAAGTCGAGATCGCGTCGAGGATGTTCTGCAACGGTAGCAGGGGCACCAGGAAAAAGATGCCGATCTCGATACGCCAGAGCAGCGTCAGAATTACCACCCATATTGCACCCAGATACAATAATGGCGGAATGATCTTAGTCAGGCCAAGGCCAAGTTCCATGCTATTGCTTCGGCCGTCCCTGCCGGCGTTTTTCGCGAAAGTGTCGTATCGTATGCAGCCCGCACTGCAGAAAGGGCATTGGGTCGCGCAAGTGCAACCAGGAGAATGAACGTGTGCGTGCTAGCGAGCCCAGCCAGGCAAGCATAGCAGCCTTGCTGCCGCCGTGACTGCGAAAGTATGAGGCGGCATCATTGACGCCGCTCATCCAGTGCACACCCTCGCGTTGAGATTGATTGAGGTGCAAAGCTTCGGCCGGCTGTGCGAGGTCTTTATAAGCCATCAGCGCAAGATTAATCTCTGCATCTGCGAAAAGACCCGAGTACCAGGGCAGCCGCGGGTTCATTTCGATAAAATAGTAAGTATCATCCTGTGCACGATATTTGAATTCCAGTGAGGCCAGACCGTGCCAGTTCAGCTTCTCTATGATTTGAAACGCGAGATTTGTGACTTCGGCATTCATTTCCGTGCGTCCAAAGCTGGTGATGCCATAGCCCGGAAGATATTGTCGCAGTTTGCGTACGCTGGCAAAGGCCCGCACCCGGCCAGGCGGAGACGCCAGGACCGTGCATTGGAATATCTGGTCATCTTCACCGGGGATGACCTCTTGCAAAGCGGTATGTTCCCTCGCCTGCGGATTGGCGCCATACCAGCCTATCAGCTCCTGCGGCGTCGCAGCGACAAAGTTCTTCTGTCCTGCAGGAAAGCAGGCGCTGAAGCTATCAACAGGTTTTATGATACACGGGTAAGGGAAATGGCGTGCGATTTTCTCCACCTTGTCATGGCGACGCATCTGGTGGGTCTTAGGCAGCGGAATGTTGCTGTCTGCCAGGAATTGCGTCATGCGTATCTTGTCTGTGACCCGGTGGATAAGCTTGCCGGAAACCCAGTGAAAAAAGCAGGCATCCTCAAGCAGTCCGCGATGGGTTGCCATAATGGAAGCGTATTCATCGCTGGTAACGAAGATCACCGGTTTCATACCTGTAATCCTGAAGACATCCAGGATGATCTCACAGACCTGAGTGGCCAAACCGGGCCCGGGATCTACCTGCGTCGCCTGGATCAGGCGTGATGTGCGTGCAAATTCATCGGCGCCTTTAAACACGCCGTAGATAGGCGCTTTTTCTTTCATCAGGCCTTTGGCAATGCCATAGCCGTTGGCGTCCAGTCCCAGAATAACCGTAGGGCAAGGAGCACACTCCTTCCCTGGAGCGGTGCTCTTTGCCGAATCAGTGAGCAAATCCATCCCGGAATATTGCAAGACAAGCTCGTCTTGCTGTGTAGTTGGTTCGTGTGTCTCGTATATCATGGCGGAATCCTGACGACGGATGGTAGCTACAAATACCCGAGCCCTTTCAAACGGGCTTCCAGATCGGCGTCTATCTCGGTTTCACTTACTTTGGCGGCAAATTCTTGATCATTATCCAGCAGAGCGAGGTGTTGCCGGAGACGCCGGCGCTGCTCGCTGTTGGCATCCGCGATATTGCACCGCTCTTCTGCATCAAGCCGCAAATCGTACAGTTGTTCGTTGCCGTCTTCACTGAGAATATATTTGAAACGGCCCTGACGCACCATCTTCAGTTTGACGCTCATAAAGGCGTTGCGCTGGATAACACCGTTTTGCTGCTCCAGACTTCTCGATTTGACGAATTTCGGAATGCGCCCTTCCCATTCGGCAATGATTGGACGCTCCTTATCGATCTGCACGCGTCCCTGCACCGGCGCCAGGCTTGTCCCCTGCAACGGCAGCGGACCCGAATGTTTCTGGCCAATGGCCTGCAAAATAGTTGGAAAAATATCCACGGTCTGCACCGGGCCGTCGACGACCGTGCCGGGTTCATACAGCTCCGGGTAGCGGATGATAACGGGAATGCGCACAATTGGCTCATATAAGCTGGCCACATGGGAGTAGAAATCGTGTTCGCCAAGATGTTCGCCGTGGTCAGCAGTTACGATAAGCAGCGTGTTGTCAAGGCGGTTCATTTCACGCAAATAGTTGATGAGCTGGCCCAGCAGATGGTCGACGTAGGCGATTTCGCCGTCATACAATCCGATCAGATAACTGCGTTCTGTTTCTGTCAGAGTGATGTCCTGGGTGAAATAGCACAGGGGGTTGTTCGCCATCTTTGCCAGCTTGTTGCGGTCGATGGCTGCGCTGACGTCTGGCGTCACAAACTTATAGCGAAACGGACGCGGTGCGGCAATGGGATTGTGCGGCTCGATATGATGCAGGAACAGATAGAAGGGCTTATCCGATTTCGTCCGCTGTTGCAGCCACTGTTGCACTTTCTGATTGGTCGCCAGCCCGCCGTGGTCGTTGACGCCTGCGGCGTCTCTGAGTCTACGATAGAGGTAATGGCACGCACGTACGAATCTGCTGCCGGAAGTAACGCCGCGCCACATTTCAAAGAATTGCTCATGGCCCCGGTCAAGCCCAACCATGGCGCCCACCAGCGGATTGTTGACAAAGCCGGCGGTGTCGTATCCGGCCTTCAGCAAAGTCTCTGCGATGGTTGGCAGCGACTTGCTGAGCGTGGTGTTATCCGTCACCCCATGTTGCGATGGGTACAAGCCGCTCAGCATAGAAGCGTGAGACGGAGGCGTCCAAACTGCGTTGGAATAGGCTTGCTCAAAGCGCACGCCCTCAGCCGCGATACGGTCGATATTTGGCGACGTCCGGCGGTGATAGCCGTAACAGGACAGATGGTCTGCTCTAAGCGTGTCGATTGAGATCAGGACGATATTCGGACGTTTCATGATCAAACCATTAAGTGTAGTTTGTCGGGGATTCCGCGATCCCGCTATGAATGACATAATGAGATTTCGAGCTGTTGGCCGCACCGGACTCCAAAAGATTGCGATAGAGCGCAAGGTGGGCATCAACCATTGAATCCACAGTGAAGTGTTCGAACACCCGGCGCCGCGCGTTAACAGCCAGCTTGTTGCGCAGGCTGCTGTCATCATGAAGTCGACAGAGCGCTTCGGCTAAGGCTTCGACATGCGCAGGCGCTACCAGCACGCCAGATTCGCCGTCAATGATGGCCTCCACATTGCCGCCAATACGACTGGCAACCACGGGTTTCTGCATGGCCATTTGCTCCAGCAGCGCGTTGGAAAAGCCCTCATTGGCGGTGGGCGTCAGACAACACACATCCATGAGCGCGATGTGCTCCATGACCTGGTCGACAAAGCCGGTGAAATGCACGACATCTGTCAGGTCCAGCTCCTTTGCAAGCGCTCGTATGCGTTCAAGCTCGGGTCCGCCGCCTACCAGAATAGCGCGCAAATGCGGCGTCCGCTTTTTGACAAGATTAAGTGCCTGCAAGAATACTTCGTGACCCTTTTCGGGACGCAAATGGGAAACATTGCCCACAACAAAATGCGTGAAATCCAAGCCGAATTTCTGCCAGAGATCGGCGATGCTTGTGGGGTCCACAGCCGCCACGGTTTGCGGGTCAAAGCCGTTGTAAACCGTGGTCACGCGCGAGCTATGCAGCGACTCTCTGTCGATCAGGCTTTTAGCTACTGCATTGCAGGGCGCCAGAAAATGACTGACGTGGCGGTTGGTGAGCTTGCTGAACAACAGGTGATGTTTGTCACGGTAGGCGCCGAGGTCGCGACGGCTGGAGATGATACACCGCACGCCGGCGTTATGTGCAACCACGGTACCCCAAAGATCGGAAATCGTGCCGTATGTTTGGACGATGTCGATATTGTTGTCTCGCAGGTATTTATTCAGGAGGCGAGCTTGTCGCAGAGCTTCACCAGTGTACATGCGCTTGAATGGCAAGGGCAGTATGCTACAGTGTTAAGCTATTTTTTCCAAACCAGCTGGCCGGTGAAAAATTGGCGCCACGACCGGTTCCGCACCCCGCGCTGCCAGCCCTTTGACCAGATGGTAAAGATGGCGCTCGGTACCGCCGTAACCGAGATAATCGATAAGAAACAGAATCTTCATGATGCTATCGTAATTTTGGCGTTGGAGAGATTCGCCCGATGGTTTAGCATCAGGTCGAAGAAAGACATTTCATGGATCATTCAGACAATGGTGTGTTTGCCTGACTGCGCAACCAGTGCAGTACGAACAGTGACTTTGAGAAGCCGCCGCGCAAACCAGTGACGTTGCCATCCCAGATGTTTATCCTTCTCAGCCTGAAAGGGTCTGTGCGGAGCGCGTTGAGCCCTGGCTCGGTCGTGACGGCGCAATCGTAGCCGGCGGCTTGCACGCAATCACGAATCCGTTCAGAGATACGGCCGCCCGGATAGGAAAAAAGAGAAATATTAGGTTGAATCTCTGTCTCCAACCGTTGTTTCGATTCTATGATTTCCTGCACGGCCTCGTGATGCGGGATGGATGACAGAAAAAGGTGATGCACTGTATGGGAACCAAATTCGATGCCCGCCTGCGCCATTTCCTGCACCTGTTCCCAGGTCATAGCTTGATTGTTGTTGGCCGGCTTTGAGGCAGTCGCCATGCCGTCGTTTTCCTGCAAGCGTGAGCGGATGTGATTCAGTGCGGTGATATCATCCTGTAGCGTCTGGATCTCATGGTTGAGTTCATTTAATGCAGAAGCCATGCTCTCGCCGGAGTCCCCGTCAAACGCAGAGCCGTGTCTGGCATAGTATTCATCCCACCAGAATGCCTTGTCGCTGCCAATAAAGGCAACCGGCAGGAATACGGCTGCCGATAGTTGCGCTGCGCGCAGAACGGGCCAGGCTTTGTCGTACACCTCACGATATCCGTCATCGAACGTTAAGATGACACTGTCGGGCTGCAGCGGCTGACCGGTTCTGGTCTGGCGCAAGTAGTGTTGGAAAGAAATCGGGTGAAAGGAGCTGCCGACAAAATCGACTAATCCCCGAAAAGCGTCAGGATTAAGGTAGAGTGTCGGCAGGCCGGGCTTCCTGTGTGTTTCACGAGCGCTTTCACCAATGCGATGGAAGGTAAGAATGGTGAGTCTTGCACCAAGCCGGTTGCGCCAGGCGCGCACGAGGTGAAATAGCCCGCAATAATAGAGAAATGCGCCCGCCGTAATTTTGATAAGCTTGCGAATCATGTCTTAATTCTGTAACGCCAGCTCCATGTCACGTGAGTAGAAAGATGGCGTCACATCAGTTGTGCTGTCCTTTCGGTTTTCGCTGTCATGAGCTGGCGCTGGCGAATATTCTGGCACAATGTTCTGTAGCTCGCGACGCAGCCTGGAGGTTTCTTCCGTCTGCAAAAGACCTTCTAGTTTGTTCAGCGCAGCCGTGATCTCATCAAACTCCAGCACACGTTTGGATTTCAGGGTTTTGATGCTTGCGTGCGAAGTTTGCACCGGTTGCTCAAAGTGGCCGACCAGCTCTTCGAACATCTTTTCTCCGGGCCGCAAACCGGTAAACCGGATTGGGATGTCCTCAAAGGGCTTGAACCCGGCTTGTTTGATCAACTCCTTGGCCATGTCCACAATCTTGATAGACTTGCCCATTTCGAGCACGAATATCTCACCGCTCTTGCCCATGGTTACCGCTTGCAGGATCAAGTGCACGGCTTCAGAGATACTCATGAAGTAACGTTCCACATCCGGATGTGTGACAGTCACGGGCCCGCCCTTTTCAATTTGTTTCATGAAGATGGGAATCACACTGCCGTTGCTGTTCAGGACGTTGCCAAACCGGACTGTCACATAATTCGTCTTGCTCTGCCGCGACAAAGATTGAATGTACAGCTCGGCCGCGCGCTTGGTGGCGCCCATGACGTTTGTGGGGTTGACGGCCTTATCCGTTGAAACCATGACAAAATAGCGCACACCATACTTTCCGGCCAGGTCTGCGATCACTTTGGTTCCGAATACATTGTTGGCGATGGCTTCGGCGGGATTTTCTTCGCTTAGCGGCACGTGTTTGTGTGCTGCGGCATGAAACACGATTTCCGGCCGGTAATGCTGAAAAATCTGAGCTTGCTTGCGCTTGTGCGTGATGTCGCTCAGATGACAATGCGTGAGCAGGGAATCGAACTGTGAGTCAAGCTCGCAACGGACCTCGTGCAGATAGTTTTCGTTCTTGTCCACCAGAATCAGACATCCCGGCTTGTACTCAGCGATTTGACGGCACAGTTCTGAACCGATGGAGCCGCCGGCGCCGGTAACCAGCACACGGCGTCCCTGCAAGAAGCTGGCGATTGCGGACAAGTCGAGCTCCACCGGCTGGCGACCGAACAGGTCTGATATCTCGACACTGCGAAAT
>CAZVSL010000166.1:0-1766 GCA_964629935.1 uncultured Calditrichaceae bacterium
AACGATGAGCGCCAATATAGAGACAACTCATTATAAAATCAAGCTAATCCCCGGCTGGTGACATGCTTGCAGCATCGCAGGAATTTTGAGTCAAATAAACATTTAACCGGAATCAATTAACCAACCTTACGAAGAAACAAAGCAAGCGGTTCTCTGAAATCGGCGAATGGTTGGAAATATCCGGCCAACGCAGATTAGAGAAGACGAATGAATCGAGAAACCAATTGCGGAATGGTCAGTATGACTTCAAGACAAACAACAGTTCAATGGAATGAGAAAAGACCGATCACGAAATTCTCCCGAGACTATGAGATTCTCCCTGGCGAGCCGCTACACTGTCGCGTTGTTGTGTCTGGGTATGGCTTCTTTGCTCTTCTTTGCAGCTTGCGGCCAGCAAGAAGATGAGTTGCAACCTGGTCGGGCTACCCCGCTTGACCGCAAGCTGTTTCTGGCGCCCACAGATTCACTGTTAAAGGCAAAACCATACAGCGTGCAGGTTGCCGCTCTGACGGATACAGCCAACGTTGCCAGGTTGACAACACAATTGCAGCGGTCCGACCTTCCGGTTTTTGTGAGCCGGAGCCAGGAAACCGGCTCCGATATTTTCCGCATCCGCGTTGGTCCCTATGCTCAAGAACGAAACGCTGCGCGCGCGCTGCTTGCAATTCGTGATCTGGGATTCATCGATGCATTTCTGAAAAATCACGGCAAAGAGATCGACACCCTGGTGGCTGCCCCGGCAATGGAAGAGGCTCTGACATCGACCGAGTTGAAAAAGCTAACAGATGCCGGGGGGACTTGCCGCTCACCCAAATGGTCGCCCACTGGCCGAGAGATTGCGTTCATCAATGTTGGCCCGGAATCGACAGGGCTCTATGCAGTTGGAACAGGCGGCGGTTCTTTCTCCCGAATCGTGGACAAGAGTACAGATTTCGAAGTGACCGGCGAGTTTGCCTGGTCGCCATCAGGAAAACGCATGGCGCTGGTTGTGCGCGAAATCAACCACAGCTTTGAGCGGGTGGAAAACATCTACGTTGTGAACAAAAACGGGACCGGGCTGAAACGGGTGTTAAGACAAACAGATTTCGCATACAAGATTCACAACCTGAGCTGGTCGCCGGACGAACGGTATCTTGCATTTGAAGCGCACTATGGTGAGCCGGAAGGTATAGCGGCAGACTATATCATACAAATCAAAGCACTGAAGATAGCAGGCGAAGACTCCGAGCCCTCTTTGCCCCAGGCCCTTGATTTGCAAAAGAATCAGTTGTTGGCGGGCTGGCTGACAGCTACAGAAATCGTTTATCTCTCTTCCGTGAAACAGGAGTACTGGGCCAGCCGTCTGAGTTATGAGATCGCAAAGCTTGATGTGACCACCGGCAGGCAATCAACTCTCAGACGTGGACCCGTAGTACATAACTGCAAACATCTGAATATGGCAGCAGCAAATAACGTCCTGGTCTACAAAACAACTGTTGGCTCTCCATCTGAACAGGCAGATCGCATTGTTTCATATAATTGGTCAAACGGTCAGGAGTATGTGTTGGTAGATACTCAGGATGAGCCAGGCCAACTGAGCAATCCCATTGTCACTGCGCGCAACGAAGTTCTGTTCTTGCATGGCGCCAAACTCTGGATCAACGATCTGACCGAAAGGAAGGCTGTGTTGCCGTTTGGCCGTGAAATTGATTCTTTTACTGCATCACCGAGCGGAGCCAGAATCTGTTTTGAGGAAAGAGGCGAGCTTTACTTGATGAGGTTACCTG
>CAZVSL010000166.1:1776-6286 GCA_964629935.1 uncultured Calditrichaceae bacterium
TGCGTTATAGCAAGTTCTCCCCCACAATCTATCGGACCATGTCCGCCGAAAATAAAAAGCCCGGCCAAAAACTGACCGGGCTGACAAATCGTGTTATCCGAGACGCCTGCGTGTCACCTTCTGAAGGATTCATACAGCGACAGAACAGCAGGCACATAGTTTTGCGTTTCTTCATAGAGCACACCGTGTGCCCGGTTTTGCGCAAGCCACATCGCCGCACGTTTGCCGCCGCCATTATAGGCGGCCAGACCGCCGTCGATTTCGTACATCTCGATCAGGCTTGAAAGATAGCGGCTACCTAACCGGATGTTGGTAACAGGATCGAAGAGCACCTCTTGCGGGGTTGTCCAATCCATGCCGGCAATCCGGGCGAGAAATTTTCCTGTCGCCGGCATGACCTGCATCAGGCCAAGTGCGCCAGCCGGTGAAATAATTTCAGGGTCCCAGGTAAATGCCGTCTCATGGGTGATGGTTGCACATATAAGGTCGACATCCAGATTTTCGTATTTCATAGCCGCGTCAGTAATCTCATGCGCGATGTCTTGCTTCATAGCTACAGGCATGTCCGGATTGAACCGGTCGATAACGCTGATCACCTTGTTGTAGTTCTCGCGCCGTATGCTATCTATCTCCGCAATGGAGCTTAACAATCGTGTTTCGCGCTGCAACTGCTCGATCTGCTGTGACAGTTGCCGTTCGATCGTCAAGTGCAGAAAGAAGGCTGCCAACAGAAAGCCAAATCCACCTACTGTCAACATTACCTGCTTTTTATTATTCAAGCGTGTCCTCCCAAAATTTGTTCGATTTATCTCTTTTAAAGTCTAAAAAAAAGAGAGAACCTCCAGGATTCTCTCTTTTCAAGATTCATCCTACGAAACTTGTGATGAAGAGTTCCCGATTAATCTAAAAATTACCTTCGAAGCGACGGGAACGGCGAAAGCTCCTCCGTGCTAATAATCGATCCCGATTGAGAAAAAGGTGCTGGGCTCGCCTTCCTCATGCTTGAACGGGAAATCCCAACGCAATACCAACAGCCCGCCCAGGTTGAATCGAATTCCCAATCCGTAAGACGTCAATGTATTGGAGAAATCATAGGGCACAACTTCGCCCACCAATGCACCGTCCTGGTCAACGACTGCATTGCCGTCATCATCAATCGCAATGTTGCCGCTCGGTCCCCACACATTAGTAGCATCAAAAAAGGCCACCGCGGTCAGGAAATCATATTGCATTGGCAGGAACGGAAACAGCGGGAATCTCAGCTCGATGTTCTGGAACGCCGCTCGCGTACCGCGTAGCTCGCCAAAATCGACGCCGCGAAACGTGAACGGACCGCCAATTCCAAAGAGCCGGCGGTTTTCACCTTCTGTTGCGCCTACAGCCAGACGATAGGCAATGGAAACACGCGGGATATGAATCGGGACGTATTTTCGATAATCGCCGAAAAACAGGGTCCAATTCAAATCACCCACGTTCTGTCGGACACTCACACGCGCCCGCGTTCCGGATATGGGAGCGGTAAAGCCCCAGAATGCCGTATCTCTGACCAGGGCGATGTCACCGCTGGCATAAGTGGCATTACTGGCGTCCACACGTGTAGCGTTCAGAAAGTTGAACTGAAATACTTCCCGGTCAACAAAGAAGAGATTCGTACCGAACTCAAGACGCGTGAACGCATTGAATGGCAAGGAAGCGCCAACACCAATACCCCGGAAAATCTGGGTCTCAAACTGTGCTCCGCCGCTGGCAGTGAAAAAACCAAAATCGTCTCTGAACTGGAATGCACTGAAGGACCAGTTCAAGCGCCGTTTTTGGTTAAAATAAGTCGCAATAATGGTTGATTCCAGAGGGTCTCCAAACAAGGCTGCCTGGATGAGCAAGTTCTTGTCACCCAGCATGTCACTGAACAAGAACGCCGTCTGGCCGGCAAAACCGACATTGCTGGCAAATCCACCGCCGCCCACGATCAGATCCGGAGTCAGCTTGGAATCATATTCGGAAAGCAAGAATTCCGAGCTATCGGCATTCGCATACTGCCGGTATTTATTGTTGGGGTCATCGAGGGGCTCCAACACGCTTGCAACTTCTGTTGCAACCGGCTGTTTTTCATAATCATCGAGCGTATAGATGTACCATCCGGCATTGGAGAATGCGCTGAAGGCGAGTCTGCCGGTCTCAGTGGCAAGCGTGATGGCCGGGCTTTCTGTGATAATTCCGGATACACCGGTGATGAAATTCGTAATGCTGTAGACCTGGCGTGTATCCAAATCCATTGAATAAATATTTGGAATTCCGCTCATATCGGAAATAAACAGAATCTCGCTGCCATCCTTGTTCCAGACCGGGTTGATGTGATTGCCGCCCGTTTGGGTTAGCAAGTCGACCTCGCCTGTCTCCAGATCATAGAGCGCGATATTGTATTCTCCAAAGATGAGGCTGTCTATCTTCGTGTTCGGGCCGCGGTCTGTGGTAAATGCTATTTTCTTGCCATCCGGCGACCATTGCGGATGCAGATGCGCGTAGCGGTTACTTGTCAACCGCTGCAGATTGTCACCTTCGGTGGTAGTGGTATAGAGATCAGAGATACCGCCGCGCATGCCCGAAAAAACCAGTTGGCTGCCATCAGGCGACCAGCTTGGAGCCGTCATACCCGTCAAATTTTCAAAGCTGAGTTTCTTGACGACATCGTTGCGCTCAGCGTCCACGATATAGATAGCATCGTTCTTGCCCGCCTTTGCTACGAAAGAAAAATGTTTTCCATCCGGCGACCAATTCATGGAGGTTCTGAAATATCTCAGCGTCTCGTAGCTCTGGCTTGAACCGCTTTGTACAACCTTCTCGATCTTATCATCACGATAGCCGCGGCCGGATTCATTCTTGATCAATGGGCGCAAAAACATATTGAGCGTGAAGTTCTTGTCGCCGATGTATGCCAATTGCTTTCCATCCGGTGAGATGGCCGGCACGATGTTTAAACTGGTGCAATCATAGCACGGATCGGAAAGCGGTTCGGCGACGTCTTCGGGTCGCTTCAGGACGACATTTTGAGGCAAATAGCGGCTGCGTGCATCTGCTTGCCACCGCTTGGACAGCTCAACCAAATCCAGTCCCGTATGCGCCTTGAAAGCACGGTTCAAGTCGCCGGTTGCGCGCGCCGTCTTGAAAATCCGACCGACGACTTCCTTTCCATAGCGCTCACCGACATAGTACCAGATTGCCTGGCCCATGCGGTAAACACGAATATCGAAAACAAAGGTCATGTCAGGAATGGCAAGCAGCGTGTTGTTGAGAACAGCATCCCGCATCCACATGCGGGTGATATTGTCCATTCCCACGGACAGATATTCTGCCATACCTTCGATAAACCACAAAGGTGGATTAAATCGACGGATAACCTCAGACGGGCCATCGGCGAGCATGATGTCAAATTGGAATGCATGCACCAATTCGTGCGTCAGCACATGAATAAACTGACCGTATGAGCCGGTAATGGGCAGAATCACACGTCCCTTCAGAGATTCTGTGACGCCCTGAGTGCCTTCGCTGATAAAGCTTTGAATTGCGTTTGTTTGCTGGAAATCATTGTGCGATGCATAGAGCAAAAGAGGAATTTTCTGCTTGAACTTGTAGTCAAGAACTTCACTCAAGTAGGCGTAGGAACGTTCTGCCACGGCTGCTGCATCCAAAGCTGCCTGGCGTTCCTCTTCGTAGAAGTAGACATCGAAATGCTCCGTCTTGATCACGGACCATTCGAAGGTCTTATAATGAACCTTATTCTTGCCAAAACCGAAGATATCACCGAATTGCGCGTATATCTCGGAGGAAGTGATCAGCAATATAATCAGCGGCAGTAGCTTGAGCACGGCGGTGAAGTGGTTAAAAAGCCCTTTCCCTTGTGTGTTGGTCTGCATTACAGAATTCCTCCATAAAAAATAGAAAGCACCCGATAAAAAAGATTGATAATTTACTACTTAATAGCGACAGAATCCACAACTAATTGCAAATAATACAATTTATTCAAGAGTTCCGAATCGCCATCTACAATGACATACCCGTGCTGGTTTCGAATTATTCCCAATCCGCCTACTTTATCACGCCGCCGTGAGTTAAAGAGAGCAAACGAATCCACACTAATGCTCTTGCTAAAAAAAAATCGCCAGGCCCGAGTTGCTGCCTGGCGTACTTTAAACCAGTTTGATTTCAGCACAGGTCAGGCCGCAGCCGGCTCTCTTCGACCTGGCTTTCTTTTGTAACCAGCACGAAAAGCATCTGCGTAGCCTTCAGAGACCCACAACAATGCGGCCTCCTGAAACGAGACGCTTTCGTGGCTCTGTTGTGATATGGTCACCCGAAAATTTTCGATCTCCATCAACTGCAGAGACATATAATCTGACTGATTGACAATCTTCTCTCTCATTGCCCACCTCCGTCATCATTGCGTTCAGTATAGCAGTCTTTGTTTGTTTTAAACCACGCAAGAATCAATGCAATAAGCATACCATAGAGACAT
>CAZVSL010000166.1:6296-11374 GCA_964629935.1 uncultured Calditrichaceae bacterium
AATGGTAAAGGGTCTAATATTCTAACGCTTAGATAGTAAACGTTTTGTTCTGCAATCTGTTCATATTTCGTCTCTATGTATCGGATTTCGAACACATGCTGCTTTTTTGAAAAAGAACAGGACGAATATCAGTCTATATATATGAAACCCAGACGCTGTATTCCATATTATCTTCTATTATTCATCAACATAAATAGCGAGGGGAAAAATGGACTTAACGCAATTGCAGTCTCTCGAAAACGATCTGAGCACTACTCACGATTACGAAGGGAAAAAGAATGAGGTTGCAGACGCAGTGAAATCGGCCTTTCTTGGTGACAAGGGACCGGAGCCCGGCGACGATGACCTCGTACAGCATTTTCTCTTGAGAAGTTATGCCAAAATCGATATTGACATCACTGATGCGGAGAATTCGCGAAATGATCTGGAAGAGGCTTTCTACGAGCATACCGGTCTGGCGCTGTATCAGCGCTATGCCGGGCAAACAGCGGAGGCGGATGCGCTCTTCACCGAAGCTGAAGAGCTCGCAGATCTGTTAGCGGACTCTTTCGTGTCAACCCAGTATACATATTTGTCCGGATTAACCGGAACGAACCTCAGCAAAAAACTCATGTGTGAACGCAGCTACGAGACCGTCAATCAATTGCTTGCTTCTGATCCCATTGAAGCTGTAGCACGAATCGGCACGGGACTATCGCTGGCCGGCGACGTCCAGGATACGAAGCGTGAGCTCGATCTTTTGGGCAAGTGCCAGTACGTTTTGTACGAGAGTTTACAGGAGAAATTTCCGCACGTCGGACTGAGCCTGGGGCGCTACCTGCAGACGCAGGCGCCTGAATATGAGATTGCCAGGCTCTGGAGCAGCTTCCACACTGGCAATATCTATATTGATCTCGGAAACGCAGCCGGGGATTCACAGGCTGCGCAAAGCTACTTCCAGAGCGCACGCAACAGCTATGACGTGGCGCTCGACCTGGCGCTCAAGCACGGATTCTCCTACGCCATCATGACCATGTACGAACGGTTGGGAGTAGCAAATAAAAGACTGAAGAACTACAATCTGGCGATGCAAAATTACAACGATTCGCTGGTCATGGCTGAATCGCCCGATATCAAACCATGGCTCACAACTAAGAACCGGGTACGCTGTCTTATCGGCCTGGGAAACGTTGCATTCGCTTCAGCGGCGGCGCCGGACGAGGAAGCTGACTATCTGGCTGCAGACGAGTATTATCGGCAGGCCCGCCAGCTTGCTAACCAGGTTAACTACCGTGTCAACGAAAAAATAGCTCTGCTAAGTCTGGAAAAACTTTACACCGAATGGGGAAAGACAACTGAAGCAGGACATTATGGCACACTCGCACAGGCCATACCCGTCTGAGGTCAGGACGGCCCGGACTGACCTCCGGCTGAGTGTTTTCTGCTTGCAAGCTAGTAAGGAGACACGTAAATTATACAAAGTCCCGGTGCAGCGAACGCCTCTTTCGTCAACTTTACTATGACTCGAAAAATCGTCGTTGTCGCGATTTTAATTGCCGCCGTTCCGCTTTGCTATCTGATTTATCGTCATTTCACCGAAAAAACGCTGTCTCTGGGAGCGATCAATGCCCGCGCTCGCGCCCTCGAACACGACGCAAACATGCAGATTGCACTTGCCAGGGACATCGTCAGTCACTTCACCAGAGATAGCTTGACTAACGAGCTGCGGCAGCAGACCCTTGCTTCTCTGCCGGAAACGACCTACCTGAGCAAAGAAGATACAACCTTGCTCGAGAGCCTACGCGAACTGAAAGCAACTGCTGACTCGGCCAGGCTGAAAGCGTTCGTTCAGCAACAACGCTTGCCTCTGTACCGATTGTTCGTTCACGCTCTGAATCAGCAAACGCACGCTCGAGTTTTCGACAAAACGGAGGAGGAGCCAGTTCTGGAAGATGTGACAATGTGGCTTGCAAATAACTATAACGCACTGGCGCCCGACAGCTTCTTCATCAATCAGAAGCAGTTTTATCTGCAAATCGCGCCGCAGGACCTCAAGAAGAAACTACTGCTCGAAGCCTGCGTCGCACAATCGTGGGACTATCTGGTGAAAAACGCACCGGACTCAGCTTCCTGGTTCATCGGCGAGGGCTTGCTGTTTGCGCAAAAGTTGGGTGATGAGAGCAAGAAGCTTCTGTTTCTGACCCGTGCACAATACTTGCTGATCGAACGCCTCGGAATGGCGCATGCTGCTATCGTTCTGGGTGACTTTGTAAAACAATTGGCCAGAGAGTCCTTCCACCAACTGGTGCAGGCAAGGGCGTGCTATTACAATGGCAACGCCTTCATCGACCTTGCTGACTATGCCAAAGCAAAGGCTGAATTTGATGCTGCCTTTGAGATATATCAGAAATATGATTACCGCCGCATGCTCAGATTGATCTATGGACGCCTGGGTGTGACCTATCGCCATTTGGGTCAATTCAGAAAAGCCAGAAAGTGCTACAATTCTGGCCGGAACCTGAACGAAAAACCCAATCCGTATGACTTGATCAACTATCATATAGGTCTTGGCCTGATCGATAAAGCTACCGGGGACTTCAGGGCTGCCATAGAAAAATTCCACAAATCACTGCGCATTGCCCGAAAAATCAAAAGCCAGCGAGACGAAGCTGTTGCCCTGAACAACCTGGCAGAAGTGCATCTCGACCTCGGCAACTATGGCGCTACTTTGGACTTCTATGACCGGGCGCTGGCGCTTGACAGAGAAAAGGTATCGCCGTTTTCCGTCACCACTTCCATGCTCGGTCTGACCGAAACTTATATCACGCTTCACAGCCTGGAGAAAGCACGGGAAACCGCGCGAATGGCAAAAAGCTATCTTGGAAACCACGGTTTCACTTTGCTGCGCGCGCAAAGCTATGCCAACCTCGGCAGACTCAATCTGCGGCTGCACGATTTCGAGGCCGCGCTCACCGCCTTCCGAGAGAGCCTTGCAGCTTACCGCGAAACAGGAGAATTTGTCAGACAAATAGAATCGCTCAATCTCATCGGCGACACCCAACGCCGGATGCAGCAGTATACCGCAGCATTGACTACTCTGGATGGCAGCGCAAGTCTGGCGCAGCAACTCCCCGAGCTCGCCATTGCCTGGACAATCGATTCTTACAGAGCCAGAGTCTATCGTGATCTGGACCGGCGTGCAGATGCAGAGAAGCTGCTCGCCAGCTCCATCGAAAAAATCAATGCCATCACAGACAAGCTTACTTTGCAGGACAGGCCTTTCTATGCCGAAAAGATTCAGCCTGTGTTTGAGCAGATGGTATTGCTTCAGCTCGATAAGAAAACACCGACCAGCGAGCAAGACGCCTTCTATTTTTCGGAACACGAGCGGGCCAAAGTGATGAGTATCATGCTCCACGAGTCCAGACGCAGGCAGTACCTGAATGCTTCTGAGCCGGAGGAGCACCGTCAGGCGCAATCTCCAAACAAGGCAGACGTGAAGGCAAACATTGACAGCCTGCAGAATCGCCTCCAGTCGAACTCACTGGTCATAAAATACGAAGTGACGGAACAACGCACTGTGGTTTGGGCGATCACGCCGACAGAATTCGCAGCGCACGTACTCGATCTCAGCCGAGATCAAGTGGAGCGGCTCGTGGGCGAACAGCGAAAAAACATGCGGCTCGATACCATCGAAGACGATGACCAGTTCGGCGTTGCCTTCCGGCAGAGCCAAACTCTGACCCGCTCTATCTATGCCAGCCTGATCGCGCCGCTGGAACCTTACCTTGAAAATGCTGAAGTCACGTTTATCATTCCGGATGAAGCGCTCAACTATCTGCCGTTCAGCGCCCTCATCGACAAAAGCAATGCATATCTGCTGCAAAAGACAGCCGTCACTTACGCCGCAAGCGCGGCGATCCTGCAGCAAACCCTTGCAGCGACTGCCCGTCTACAGACAGAGACGCCTGAGCGTACCATTCTGGCCATCGCTACCGGCACGGATGCGCGTGAAGTTGACACTGTTGCCGATATGCATCCCCAAACCACACGCTTGACAGACGACCTTGCTACCGAGGAGATGCTCGCTCGTTCCATCCAAAAAGCGCCCACTGCTGTTTTGTTCGCAACGCACGGCTTTATCGACGAGCGCAATCCTAACCTGTCTGCACTCCGGCTCCGGGAAGGTCCGGATTCAGACGGCTATCTGGTGATTGCCGAAATGATGGCCCTCGACCTGGATTCAACCGAAATTGTCTATGCAGCCTCCTGCGAAAGCGCCATTGGCAAGCGTTTTCACGGCGAAGGCATGATCAATCTCAATCGGGCGTTCATGGTCGCGGGCTCAGATGCAGTCGTCGCCAATCTCTGGAAGGTCGACGCATTCACAACGAGCAAGCTAACGTCTTTGTTTTTCGAACACTGGCTCGGGGGAATGGGCAAAGCCAAAGCTTTGCAGAAAGCACAATTAGATATGATAGGCTGGCTGAAGAAGCACTCATTTTATTCTCAACCACATCCTTATTTCTGGGCGCCTGCAATCCTGACCGGCGCCCATAATTAGTCTCACTAACCATACAAGAGGTGTGATATGATGCCGACAGTTGATATCCGGCAGCCGGAACGCGAAGATCCCCGAGACGGTCCCGGCTCCGATCCTGCTTCCTGAACCGATGCCCAGCAACAGGTTGGCGTGCCACAAGCCGGCAGGCAACCTGTTGCCAAATTCTCTGACACCGCCAGATGCCGGCGCAGCGATCCTCGCTGCAAACCGGATAACGCAGAGTATTTGCTTTGCGATAACTTCGCGCCTTTGCGTCTGCGCGTGAGGTCTCCGGGCTGCCTTCACGCTTTTTTCTTGCCTCTGACTATTCCTTGCGCATACGCACCAGTATCAAAGTACTCGCGCGCCGCCGCCAGTATATCATCGACGCTCACCTGGCGCAGATGCTCCGGCAAGCGATCCACTTCTTCGAAGCCTCTGCCCAGAATCTCGCTGTGAGCATACTGGTGCATCTGTGCTGCAAGCGTTTCCAGGCTGATCTGATGTGTGCCAACGGTATATTGGATCGACTGCTCCAGATCAAGCTGCTCGATGG
>CAZVSL010000167.1:0-1586 GCA_964629935.1 uncultured Calditrichaceae bacterium
ACTGCCAGGTACTCACACCAAACGGCATTGGCGTTGGGCTGGAATCCGGCCGCGCTTTTGCCCGCACTTTACAGGAAATGCAAGTCAAGCTGGCAAAAAGCGAGACCCTGATTCTCTACACCGATGGCATCACCGAGACCATGAACTCCGCGCGGGAGGAATACGGCGAAGAAAGATTGCTGCGCGTCCTTCGCTCCTGCCGGGGCCGCGAAACAAAAGCTGTTCGAAAGCAGATTCTTTCGGATGTGAAGGCTTTCTGTGATGGCGTCCCGCAACACGATGACCTCACTCTGCTGATTATTCAGCATGTGTAACCGATGCCAGGCGGCTGAAGCCCGCTGTTCCTTGCGTGGCGTCTGCAACCTGACACGAAGTCTTTTGAATTGTCTTTTCTGAATGTTATATTTGAAACATGGCGGACAAGCAAGACAGAATCGTTCTCGGTTGGCGCGAATGGCTTTCGTTGCCGGGTTTACGCATACCTGCCGTCAAAGCAAAGGTTGACACCGGCGCCCGCACCTCTGCGCTGCACGCCTTTGCCCTCGAAACCTTCACAGAACGGGGACAGAAGAAAGTTCGTTTCCGCATCCATCCCTTGCAGCATGTTGACGCCATCGAATTGACCTGTATTGAAGATGTTATCGATGAGCGCATGGTTAGTGACTCCGGTGGACATCGTGAAAAACGTCCGGTAATTTGCACGCCTGTGTGTATAGCAGGAAAGGAATGGCCGGTTGAAATCACACTGACAAACCGCGAGGATATGCTGTTTCGCATGTTGCTGGGCAGGACTGCTATGCGCGGCAAAATTGTGGTTGACCCGGGGGCATCGTTTTTGACAGGTCAGGAGCTGGCGCACACTTATGAAGAATAGGAGACAGTTGTGAAGATTGGCGTCTTATCACGCAATTCAAAGCTCTACTCCACGGTGCGTCTGGTCGAGGCCGCCCGCAAGCGCGGCCACACCGTCCGGGTTATCGATCCGCTTGGCTGCTACATGAATATCACCTCGCACAATCCCACCATTCATTACCGCGGTGAAGAGCTGACTGAATTCGACGCTATCATTCCCCGCATCGGCGCTTCCATTACCTTCTATGGTACAGCCGTGGTGCGGCAATTTGAGATGATGGGGGTTTATTGCGTCAACGAATCCATTGCCATAACGCGCTCGCGCGACAAGCTGCGCAGCTTGCAATTGCTTGCGCGCAAAGGCATCGGCCTGCCTGTCACCGGCTTTGCACACTCGACGCAATACACGGACGATCTTATGAAAATGGTTGGCGGCACGCCTCTGGTAGTCAAACTGCTGCAGGGTACGCAGGGCATCGGCGTGGTGTTGACCGAAACCAGAAAAGCAGCCGAAAGCGTCATCGAAGCTTTCCGCGGGCTGAAGGTTCACCTGCTGGTGCAGGAATTCATCAAGGAGGCCAGGGGAACGGACATTCGCTGTATTGTGGTTGACAACAAGGTCATCGCCACCATGCGCCGCATCGCCCGAGATGGTGAGTTTCGTTCGAATCTGCACCGCGGCGGCAAAGCGGAGCCCATAAAAATCACACCCGAAGAGCGCTCTGCGGCAGCGC
>CAZVSL010000167.1:1596-8759 GCA_964629935.1 uncultured Calditrichaceae bacterium
GGCCTGTATGTTGCGGGCGTTGACATCCTGCGCTCCCATCATGGTCCGGTCGTCATCGAAGTCAACTCATCGCCCGGCCTTGAGGGCATTGAAACCACCACCGGCAAAGATGTGGCTGGCCGCATCATCGAATTCGTCGAAAAAAACGCACATCCCGGCAAGACCAAAACGCGCGGACGCGGCTGACGCCCATATTGGAAAGCAAGTGCAGCCGTTTTCGCAATTCCTTGACAATAACTACCTTCAAAGCTATATTGGCAAGCGTTGAATCATCGCTTCACTGACATGATTTAAGATGGCAGTGGCTGGTGCGACGTATGCGAATTTGGCTCATCACCACAAACACATACCTTCGTAAAACAAGACTGAGGTTGTGAGCGGAAATACACGTCGCTTCCGGATCATGCAGCCTAAGTGCATATGGAAACAAGGAGAGGGAATCTATGAAGTTAGGCATTTTGTCGCGCAAAGCGCAACTCTATTCTACCAACCGTCTGGTTGAAGCCGCCAAACAGCGGGGCCACGAGGTACAGGTTATCGACCCATTGCGCTGCTACATGAACATTACTTCGCACAATCCCGAAGTGCACTACAAAGGCGAAAATCTGGTCGGCTTCGATGCCATCATTCCACGCATCGGCGCTTCTATCACATTCTATGGTACGGCTGTTGTCCGTCAATTTGAGATGATGGGCGTCTACAGTGTGAATGAATCCGTGGCCATCACACGCTCACGTGACAAACTCAGGAGCCTGCAATTGCTGGCGCGTAAGGGCATCGGTCTGGCGGTCACGGGCTATGCCCATTCGACCAAATACACGGAGGATTTGATCAATCTGGTGGGCGGCGCGCCCCTGGTGGTCAAATTACTCGAAGGCACGCAAGGCATCGGCGTGATCCTGGCTGAAACCAACAAAGCCGCTGAAAGCGTCATCGAGGCCTTTCGCGGCCTGAAAGCACATTTTCTGGTACAGGAATTTATCAAGGAATCCGGAGGCAAGGATATCCGCTGTTTCGTAGTGGGCGGCAAAGTTGTGGCAACCATGATGCGCAAAGCCAGGGAGGGCGAGTTCCGCTCCAATATTCATCGCGGCGGCGTTGGCACAACTGTGAAGATCACGCCGGAAGAACGCTCGACAGCAGTTCGCGCTGCCAGCATAATGGGCTTAAACGTCTCCGGTGTGGATATCCTGCGTGCCAACCACGGTGCGGTTGTTATGGAAGTCAATTCATCTCCCGGTTTGGAAGGCATTGAGAAAACCACTGGCAGGGATGTCGCCAGCAAGATTATCGAGTATATCGAAAACAACGCCAAACCCGGAAAAACCAAAGTACGCGGTCAGGGTTGATGGCGACACAGAAGAGTATTGCGATCGGAGGCACACGCATCGCGCCGGGGGAACGGCAGACTATCGACCTCACGGTTGCCAGATTATATACGCATACTGAGATGCGCCTGCCGATTCAGGTTGTTCATGGCAAGCGCAGCGGCCCGAGGTTGTTCGTTTGCGCGGCAATCCATGGCGATGAAATCCTCGGCGTTGAAATTATCCGGCGTTTGCTTAAACTCAAAGTCATAAGCCGGCTTCGGGGCACGCTGATCGCCATTCCGGTGGTCAATGTTTATGGCTTCATCCACCAGTCCCGCTATTCGCCGGACCGGCGCGATCTCAACCGGTTTTTCCCCGGCTCGGAAGAGGGCTCGCTTACGTCCCGGCTTGCTAAACTGTTTATGGAAGAAATCGTTGACTTGTGCACGCATGGCATCGACTTGCACACCGGCTCGAATCACCGTGCTAATCTGCCGCAAATCCGGGCATATCTCGATGACCCGGAAACCGAGCGGCTGGCGCATGCGTTTGGCGCGCCCGTGATCCTGGATGCAGACTTCCTGGAGGGATCCTTGCGCCAGGCCGTCAAGGACAGGGGTAGTCAGATGCTCCTGTACGAGGCCGGTGAAGTCCTGCGTTTTGATGAGGCTGCGATTCGCGTTGGTGTGCGCGGCATCATCTCCGTCATGCGGGCAATCGATATGCTGCCGCCGAGCACATCCAAAAGACTGCGCCTCGAGCCTATCGTCTCCAGGTCGAGCACCTGGGTACGTGCACCCATCAGTGGTATACTGTCGGCTGACGTGCGGTTAGGGGACCGCGTCAGTGAAGACCGCGTGCTGGGCAGGGTCACGGACCCGTTTGGCGAAGCAGAGGCTAAGGTCCTGGCGCCCACTTCGGGCGTGGTAATCGGGCGACTCAACCTGCCTCTTGTTCACAACGGCGATGCTCTGTTCCACATCGCGCGCCATGAAAGACCATCGATTGTATCGGCAACCATCGCCGCATTTCGCCAGGAATTTGAACCGGATAGCTAATGTTTGATCCCAAGATTTTTTACCGTCAAATGGATGCCCTGCTCGCCCGGATTGGCAGAAAGAAGTCAGGGCAGAATTTCCTTGCCTCCATCATCAAGGTCCTTGAGAAAGATGTCGGAGATATGCTGCATTTCAAGAACGGCCGTCTGTATGAACGGCGCGATCAGAACTTTGTTTTGATACATGCCAATCGGAGAAAAAGTACGGTAGATGTGACCGCGATGGACGCAAAGGCAAAGGAAGTCGTACGCGTGTTGCGGACTGGCGCTATGGTATTGGACAAAGCAGAAGCAGCCAGATCGAAAACCAAACTGTTTGCAGCGAACACGCCTTCGATCTTGTTTTCTCTTTATGGCTTCAATACCATTTGGCTGGCGCTTTTCGAACTCACTGAGGGCTGGAATCGCGAGCAGGTGTTGTTTTATTGCAATGCTCTGCGTGCTGCGCTCAACCATCGTCTGCTTGCAGAAACCGTTGAAAACGATATGCAGCGCGCCGCCAGGGTGCAACACAGTTTGCTGCCGCTGGAACCGCCGGCAATACCGGGCTACCAAATCTCAGGGAATTCGTTGCCGGCTGAGGCCGTCGGCGGCGACTTCTTCGATTTCCACCTTGTCAACGGCACGCTCGGACTTATCTTCGGTGACGCCAGCGGACACGGCTTGCCGGCTGCGCTGCTGGTGCGGGATGTAATAACCGGCATGCGCATGGGTGTGGCTTCCGGAATGAAGATGGTCAGTCTGCTCAAGACTCTGAACCAGGTTGTCCAGCAAAACACCTATTCCACTCGTTTTGTTTCCTTATTCTATGGTGAAATCGAGAAGTTTGGTGTGCTGACATTTGTAAATTGTGGTCACCCGCCGCCCATCGTGGTGAAGGGAGACCGTATTGACCGGCTCGCTGCCACCGGTACGATTCTGGGTGCTCTGCCCAGGGTTACACTTCACCGTGCCAGTATCGAGTTGCTGCCGGGCGCCGTCTTGGTTTTTTACAGCGACGGCATCATCGAAAGCGAAAATGAGAACAAAGAAAAATTTGGCATCGACAGAATGACGGAGTTGGTGGTGGCAAATCAGAACAATACTGCAGGAGAAATCGAGCAATCCATTTTTGACGCCGTCAGGTCGTACAGTGCCAGCAAACGTTTGAAGGATGACGCTACCGCACTTGTGCTTAAAAGAGTGAGTTGACTATGCAAGTATCGTCTGTTGTCTGGCTAATATTCAATCTGTTTATCTTCCTGATGCTGGCGCTTGACCTCGGCGTCTTTCATCGCAGAAGCCACGTGGTAAAGTTGAAAGAGGCCTTGATCTGGAGTGCGGTCTGGATAGGCCTGGCGCTGTGCTTCAATGTTGTGGTTTATTATTGGCAGGGTACCAACAAAGCGCTCGAATTCCTGACTGGCTATTTGATCGAAAAGTCGCTGAGTGTCGACAACTTATTTGTCTTCATCATGATCTTCACCTACTTTGGCGTGGACAGACGCTATCACCACAAAGTGCTTTTCTGGGGGATTCTCGGCGCCCTGGTGACGCGCGCTATCTTTATCTTTGGCGGCGTCACACTGGTCACAAAGTTTCATTGGATGATCTACATATTCGGCGCGCTGCTGATCTGGACCGGCGGCAAGATGTGGTTTCATGAATCGACCGAGATCGACCCGGAGCACAATCCTCTGCTGCGCATATTAAGAAAATTCATGCCCGTGACCGACCGTTATCACGGCGACCAGTTTGTGATCAGGAAAGAACGCGGCGGTTACATTGCCACGCCGCTACTTGTCGTACTGGTAGTGGTAGAAAGCACGGATATCATGTTCGCGATTGATTCCATACCGGCTATTCTGGCCGTAACCCATGACCCCTTCATCGTTTACAGCTCGAATGTCTTCGCCATTCTGGGCCTGCGGGCGCTTTACTTCGCCCTTGCCGGTGTGATGCAAATGTTCAGGTATTTGCACTACGGGCTGTCAGCCATTCTGGTATTCGTCGGCATTAAGATGCTCCTATCTTCTGTGTACAAAATCCCAACCGCTGTGGCCCTGGGTGTTGTGGCATTTTTCCTGGTAGCCTCAACCCTCTTTTCGGTATGGAAGAACCGCCAGGCCGCCAGACAGGAGCGGGTTGCAAGAGAAGCTGACCCTGAACAAAGAAGCGAAATTCCGAGCGATGTTGACCAAAAGTGAGCTTTTAATCACTCAAAAGTGTGGTATTTACCACACCAGCACCGGGCAACCTCAGTCGCCTGCCGCCAGCAGATCTCTTTCTGCTTTTCGGTGAACGATTTAAACGTCTCCACAATCGCTTCGAGCTCGACCTGGCATCCAGATACGTCAAAACCAGGTACGCTATATGCTTCCTGCTATCACTCTGGTTAACAAAAAAAGCTCTTTGGCGCCAGTGCTGCAACACACGAGTCAGGGCACCAAAGAGCCTCTGATGTTTTGATATGCCTTATATATTAAGATATCACGTCACTCTTTCGTCCTACAAAGCGCATGCCAAAACACCGAATCTAAGACTTCTCACTTTGATTGACAACAACTTACAACAACAACTAATGGCGGCACATCGCTGTGTTGTGCTGCTGCGTCTGCAAAAATCTCACTTGACTAATGCAGGAATTTCATAAATCTGAAAAAATGGCTGCTTCACCCTGACAGATTTGCTGTTTGTCGCATGCCCTGATCGAGTTGGCATCAATTCCTTTCGGGAGCATAAATGAACGCTCAAACTGGCCGTAGTAGCGTTCCACCATACGAAAGTCATCATTCTTCTCCGAACCCGCGATGTGCAGGTTACTTCACAGAATCCACAGAGTCTTTTGCAAAAACCTCACAAGCTGGGTGTGGCCGGGATTACAGGCTAAAAACCATTGATCCCAATCTGCAATTTGTGTACGTTTGCTATGCCTCAGCTATCAGGCTTGAATTATTCGTGAACCAAACATGTCTGCCTTATGCCTGTGTCCCGGTTTTCCAGGTTTTTCAAACGGCCGCCCAAAGCCGCCGGCGCCTCGCCGGGGACATTGCTGCCGTCTCGCCCTGAGCGGCTGGATGGCGTATCATTCAGAATGCTGGTCTATGACAGCGCCAAGTGGCAGGAAACAAGACCGGCGCGTATTCCGGATGTAGTGCCATTTCCGCCAAAGCCGGCCATTATCTGGCTGGCGGTGGAAGGCGTGCATGACACCACAATTCTGGAGCAACTTGGCGCCCACTTCAATTTTCATCCCCTTGTGCTCGAAGATATCCAAAATATTTCGCAACGGCCCAAGGTTGACAATTATGAAAGCTACCTGTTCTTAGTGCTGAGAATTCTGGAGTATCACCAGGAGCTGCAGCAGGTAAATAGCGAGCAGCTCAGCATTCTGCTTGGCCCGAATTACGTCATTTCGCTGCATGAGCGCAACAGCCGGGCTTTCGATATCATCAGACAGCGGATCAAGAATCCGGACAGTCGTGCACGCCAGCACGGAGCAGACTATCTGGCCTACCGCCTGATCGACACAATAGTTGACCAGTATTTTCTGGTGCTGGAGAAGCTCGGCGAGAGAATCGAGCAGCTCGAAGACGAGGTGATGGCGGAGCCTACGGAAGCGACGTTGCACGCCATCCATGCTCTGCGGCGCGAGACCATGTTTGCCCGCCGGGCCGTGTGGCCATTGCGGGAAGTGATCAGCAGCATCGACCGTGAGGAAACCGCACTCATCAATAAGACGACGCGCATCTTTCTGCGGGATGTCTACGACCACACGATCCAGATCATCGACACCATCGAGACCTTCCGCGATATGATTTCCAGCATGGTGGAAGTGTATCTCTCAAGCGTCAGCAACCGAATGAATGAAGTAATGAAGACGCTCACCATCATGGCATCTATTTTCATACCGTTAACCTTTATCGCCGGTATCTACGGCATGAATTTCAGAGTGATGCCAGAGTTGGACTGGCGCTGGGGCTACGCCATGGTCTGGTTCGTCATCATCCTTATCGGCGGCGGCATGTTATATTATTTCAAGAGAAAAGATTGGATATAAGGGGTGTGAATAAATAACTTTGAATTTCACATAGTGCTAACCTTAAGAAAAACACCTAAAGTTTTCTGTAAGTTTACCAACTTATTTTTTCACACCCCCTAAACGAGGACTTTGAGCTTGAACTTTAAAGCGGAATCCTGGGGCCAGGCCCTAACTTTAAACGAGAGTCCGGCAGGCTGGGCCTTTGGCGCCTTGCACTTATGGTGCAAAAAAATCAGTGACGAGCTGTGGCTCGCTTTCCGCTATTCCGAGGTTGAGGGCGAAAAAACGCAGGCGCCGCAGCATGACGACCTAACCTGGTCGCGCTGGGTTTTGAAAAGCCGGGACAGCAAGATCCGCTGTGTGCCGGTGTTTCCGGACCGGCCGTTGGTGGTCAAGCCGGAATATCCGTTTCGAATAATCAAAGGCTCGCGGGCGAGAATCTATGTGCAGGTTCCCGTTTGGATTCGCATCGAGCAGGCGGGGCGCAAGCCTGTCACTATCACAGATATCCCCACTGTAATTCTGTCAAAAACCTGGTTTGGCACACCCACGGAAGGCGAGCACTGTTACTGGATGCCATCATCTACCCGCAGACAGATCGAGCCACAAGCCATGAAACCGTTCGCCACAATCTGTCCGGTGCACATCATCAACAGCTCCAACGATGAGCTGCTAGTGGAAAAGCTGGCCTTGCGGGTAGAGCGGCTGTCCATTTTCAAACTCGCCGACCAGCTCTGGTCAGATGAGACGCGTGTCACCTATCGTGGCAGCGGTG
>CAZVSL010000167.1:8769-9560 GCA_964629935.1 uncultured Calditrichaceae bacterium
GTGCAGTGAGCAAGATTGATATGTCCGGCAAAGCGCCCGTGGAAGCAAAGCAGGCTGTTTTGCTGAGCGAACCGAGACGACCGGCAGGCAAGGGGTTTGCAGCCCGCACTTTCATGAGTCTGAAGGACATCCCGGGGTTGAGCTTCTTTTCCAGTTAGTCTGCATGTTTTTTTTTGCTCACCTGCCTCAAAAAAAAAAAGCCCCCGGCTGTCATGACCGCGGGCTTTTTCACAATAAAAGTGCGACGCACTTTCACCGTGCGTCGCCGCTGGCATGATTAATATTTCGCCTTACCGTTGGAATACGATTCCGCCTCCCAGAAGGGCTTGCCCGGCAGCTCAAACTCAACCGCTTGTTTTTTGAACGCCTCCGTATCGACGTCGTTGCGTTCCTTGTAAAAGTTGAAAACAGAGTCCGCCTTGTACTTGGCGCCAAGATAGTGCTCTTTGTTTTCGTAACGTTTCTGCCAGTAGAGCCACTGCTTTTCCGAGAGCAGCCCGGCCTCGAATGCCGCTTCGACGTTGACATAGATACGATCCCAGTAATCCGGATAATTGTTATAAACAAAAGGCGTGGTGTTGGCCATCACATTGATGCCCCAGGCATTGCCGGGCATGTCATACAGAGAATAGGGCACCCACTTGGATGGATGATTGGACTCGACCCATGCTTTTGCTTCGGCGTCGCCATGTTCGGCGGCCCAGGTTAGCATCTCGTTCATGTCTTCCTGGATTTCCCAGATGCCGTGCCACTGCGTGTAGTCCGCACCCATCATCAACGCGCCGTGCCGG
>CAZVSL010000167.1:9570-11364 GCA_964629935.1 uncultured Calditrichaceae bacterium
TGGCCCCAGGAGCGATAGGCTGCATCAGGCGCCGCCGTGCCGGAAACGCCGGCCTTCGTGATGCCAGGCATAGTACATCATTTCCTCCGGTACTTCATCCCAGCCGTTGAGCACCGGATCGGAGTAGAATTTTCCATTCGCTTCATGTCGGTTGATGGTTCCGTTTTCTGTCAACTTCTTGGTCCAGTACACAAACATGCGGCGAATTTCGTTGTACTGCAGGTTGTTCAGGTCCGCAGTTAGCAAGTACGATTCCACAAAATCGGGGGCATGGCAGCTCTTGCAGATCGCCTCCATGCGCGAGCGTTTCATCTGCCAGTCGCCGAGATTTTCCTCATCCCAGACCGTGCGATAGCTCCAGGGCGCTTGCGATTCCCACGCCAGCCGCGCGCTGACATTGTGGGTCATGGGTTGCGTCTCGTTGCCATCCATATGGCAGGTTGTGCACACCGGCGTCTCGATGGGTATTCTCTGATTGTCCTTGGTGGTATAATTCAGGTCCCAATTCTTGCTTTTGGCTTTGAAAATATTGCCGTGCTTGGATTCGAGATAAATCTCGATGTGCGGGTGGTCCGGCCCGATGTGGCATTCGCCGCAGGTTTCGGGTTGGCGGGCAACCGCTTTGCTGAAGGTATGTTTGGCGTGGCAGGCGTCGCACTCACCCACGCTCTGGTCCGGCCAGAGCGCGCCGATATTATGACATTGCTCGCAGCCATTGCGTGTGGCAATGGGAAACTCGAACACAGAGCGGTCGGCATTTTTCAAAAGCCAGAATTGGTGCGCGTGCTTACTGTTGGCGAATTCCGCCACTTGCTGCTCGTGACATTCGGCGCAGTCTTTCGGCGTGGGATGGCGCGCCACGAGGATATCGCTTTCAGGGCAATAAAACGCATCGAAGTCGCCTTCCTCAGCTTTGTGACAATCATGACAGGCGATATTTTGTTCTGCGTGAATGCTCTCTTTCCACTGGTCGATGGTCTTGACGGCCATGCCTTTCTCAGTGTGGCAGCCAACGCAGCGTTCGTTAATGCCGCTCACTTCGATGACCGGTTTCATCTCGCGTGTACGTTTCATCTCATAGCCGGCAACGATGATCAGCACCACCACCAGCAGCAAGCTAAACGTACCCACCAGAAATCGGTGCGTACTCAGATTATCCTTTTCAGCCATTCGAGACCTCCATCAGATTTTTATGTTTGGCGATCAATAAACTATCACCTCATACACGGTGAAGAATAAAAACAAAACGATCGTTGCCGAGCCAACCCAGTAGTGCATCTTGACATTCGGCCATCTGCGCACCAATATATCATCGATAAACGGCCAGAAAACCGTAGCAAGCATGATAGCAGATAGCAGATAAATGCCAAACTTGAGTGGCGCCAGCTTCAGAACCGAATAAATCGCAAAGAAGTACCATTCCGGTTTAATATGGGACGGTGTGACGTCTGGATTGGCCGGCTCTCCCAATCCCGGGGGCAGCACGACCGTCAGAGCGCTCATTGCCGTCAGCAAAAACAGCGCTACCACAATTGTATGATAAAAGTGCTCCGGGTAAAACGGATAGCTCTTTTGCTTCTCATGCCCTTCGGGTTTGGACACACCATGCAGTCGCACCAGCAGAATGTGCACCACCAGAATGGCGAAAACTACCGTCGGCAGAAAGCCGATGTGCAAATTGAAGAACCGCGTCAGGGTGTTGCTGCCAACTTCTTCTCCGCCGCGCAGCAAGTGCAAAACCGAGGCGCCGATCAACGGCACTTCCTTGATCATACTGGTGCCGACGGTTGTAGC
>CAZVSL010000168.1:0-794 GCA_964629935.1 uncultured Calditrichaceae bacterium
ACTTATCAATTTTTCATTACACCATAAACCATCGATTTTCGTACTGCTGACTATTTTCATTATCATGGGATTCATATCCTATGCTACCCTGCCGCGAGAGTCAGCGCCCGCGATAACAATACCTATCGTGATGGTGACCACGCCGTACCTTGGCGTGGCGCCGGGTGACATGGAAACGCTCGTGACCCGACCGCTGGAGCGCAAGCTAAATGAGATTACAGATGTGAAGGAAATACGCTCCACCTCCGGTGAGGGCATATCGCTCATTGAAGTCGAATTCAATCCGGATATCGAGATCGACGAGGCACTGCAAAAGGTGCGCGACAAAGTTGACCTCGCCAAACCGGAGCTGCCTGACGACGCCGAAGATCCGATAGTCAACGAGATCAACTTTTCTGAATTTCCAATCATGCTGGTGAACATCGCCGGCGACTATGACCTGGTTCGCCTCAAGGAAATTGCCGAGGACTTTGAAGAAGATTTCGAAACCATCCCGGGTGTGCTCGACGCCACAATCAGCGGAGGATTAGAGCGTGAGGTCAAAATCAACGTCGATCTCGAAAAACTGAAGCATTACAATGTCTCCTTCGGAGATATTATCGAGACCATCCAGAATGAAAACAAGACCATTCCGGGCGGTTCCATCGATGTTGGCAGCCTGAAGTACTCCGTTCGCGTGCCGGGAGAATTCAAACAGGTTGATGTCATTCCGTCGTTGGTGGTCAAAACCATGGCGGGCACGCCGGTCCTGGTCAAAGATATCGCTGAGGTTGAATACGGATTTAAAGAACGCA
>CAZVSL010000168.1:804-11224 GCA_964629935.1 uncultured Calditrichaceae bacterium
TGTGTCAATCAGCGTGAAAAAGCGTTCAGGCGCCAATTTGATCGAGATATCCGATGAGATCAAGAGGCTCATTGAGGCGCGAAAGCCCGGGCTGCCGGCAGGCACAGCGATCTCCATCACGGCTGACCAATCCCGCGATATCCGCACCATGGTAGCCGATCTCGAAAACAACATCATCTCAGGACTGTTTCTGGTGGTCGCCGTCCTTTTTGCATTTCTTGGGTTTCGCAGCTCTCTGTTCGTCGCCATTGCCATCCCTTTCTCCATGCTTATGTCTTTTATCATCATTCAGATGCTGGGCTACACGCTCAACATGATTGTGCTGTTCAGTCTCATACTGGCTCTGGGTATGATGGTGGACAACGCCATCGTGGTGGTGGAGAACATATACCGCCACCGGGAAGAAGGCTTCGGGGCGTTTGAGGCAGCAAGGCAAGGGGCATCTGAAGTGAGCGGCGCGATAACAGCTTCCACCGTTACAACCTTGTGCGCCTTCGCACCCATGATTTTCTGGCCAGGTATCATGGGTGAGTTCATGATGTATCTGCCGATCACATTGATCATCACCCTATCGTGCTCACTGTTTGTTGCTATCGCCATCAACCCGGTGATCTGCCAGGTTTTCCTGAAAGTGGCCAAAAAGAGGCGCCGCGAACGGTTTTTTCCTGCCGTGATGGACCATTACGAAAAGTCTCTGAAGTTTGCACTGCGCCATCGTTTCATCACACTTGGCTCTGCAGGCGCCGCCCTTCTCGTCACCATTGTTTTGTATGCCTTTCTGGGTTCCGGCATCGAGTTCTTTCCCGAGGTAGACCCATCGCAGATCATGGTCGAGGTCACGGCGCCCACCGGCACCAGGCTGGAGGAATCTGATCGAATCGTCAGAGAAATCGAAAGCAAGATCCCAAAATTTCAGGAAGATATCCGAAGTTACGTTTCCAACGTTGGCACAGAGGGCGCCGGTTCCTTTAGTTTTGGCGGAGGCGGCGGCTCACCACATAAGAGCTGGGTCACCATCGAGTTTGTCGACCGGGTGGACCGGCAGCAATCCTCAGTTCAAACCATGAACGAAATCAGGCATGAGGTTGCCAGCATCCCCGGTGCGAGAATTGAAGTGCAAAAGCCGCCAGCCGGTCCGCCAACGGGTCCACCCGTCAACATCGAGATTTCCGGAGACGACTTTGTTGTGCTTGGGCAACTGGCGGCAAAAATCAGACGGGCAATCCGAAATATAGATGGCCTTGTCGACCTGAAAGACGATTTTGACCGCGCGCGCCCTGAACTCAAAGTGCGCATCGACCGCAAGAAATCCGCGGTTTACGGCCTGAACACAACCAAGATTGCCAACACCGTCCGGACGGCTATCTATGGCACAGAGGCATCTGAATATCGCGTTGCTGATGATGAATATGATATTACGGTCAGGCTGAAGGAAGAAGCTCGCAGCCGCCTGGATGTTCTCGAACAGCTCACTATCTTTGAGGAAGGCAAACAGATTCCCCTGGTCTCGCTCGCCGACTTTGAGTTTGAAGGAGGACTAACTTCGGTGAAACGCAAGGACCTGAAACGAGTTGTCACCGTATCCGGCAACGTCGAGGGACGCCTGCCGAACGATGTCTTGCAGGACGTGCAAACCATCGTTGCAGGGCTCGACTTACCCGAGGGTTATACCGTAGCCTATACCGGCGAGAATGAAGAGCAGAGAGAGAGCCAGGAATTTCTTTCAAAAGCTTTTCTTGTGGCTATTTTCCTGATCTTTCTGGTTCTGGTTTATGAGTTTAACTCCACGGTGCTGCCGTGGGTCATCCTGGTTTCGGTACTGCTGTCACTGATCGGCGTGCTCTGGGGCCTGCTGATTCTGCGCATGCCTTTTGGCATCCTGATGACAGGAATTGGTGTTATCAGCCTTGCGGGTGTTGTGGTTAACAATGCTATCGTCATGGTCGACTATATTCAGCAGCTACGCGAACGCGGCCTGGAAAAACTTGATGCCATCATTCAGGCTGGCAAAGTCAGATTGCGCCCCGTCATTTTGACCGCGATCACAACTATCATGGGACTCATTCCTCTCACACTGGGGCTCAACTTTGATTTTCGTAACCTGCGCTTTGATATCGGCGGCGAGAGCTCACAATGGTGGGGACCGATGGGCGTCGCGGTAATATTTGGACTTGCTGTTTCGACTTTTCTAACACTCATCGTGCTTCCCGTTGTCTATCATATTATGGATAGCATGGGCGCGCTGGCACAGCGGCACCTGGCGCCAAGATTCAATGGCGAGGACGGCACAACTCAGCAAGAAGCGTCACAGAAAGCGGAGCTTGAAATGTAACAATCCGGCGGAAACTCCGGAAAAGCAACGCCGTAAACAAGTCCAACTTTCAGGTTGGAGGAAACATGGAACTCGTAATAGTCTTACTACTGATAGCATTTTTTCTGATTTTCTTTAAGTTGTTGGCCCTGGTGCTGCAAGCCGGTCTGTTTGTTCTGAGCATTCCATTACAGATCATCGGCGCACTAATGGCAACTATTCTGGTCATAGCACTCCTGCCATTTGCAGTTATCGCCGGCGTATTGACGGCTGTGTTTGCACCACTCCTGCTGCTTGGGCCGGTTATTCCCGTGCTACTTGTCCTGCTGGGTCTTTATTTGATCGCAAGGCATCATTGAGCCAGAACGATCAGGTTCTTTGAGGCGGCGCTGGCAAAAGGCTCCCGCGCCAGGCTGCCATAGAAGGCTATCTGCTCAAAGCCTGCCTGCGTGAGCACGGCTTCAAGTTGTGTATGGCGCCATGGATACAGGGTCGTCGAGAACCACTTGTGTCGCAAATCATCTCCGTCCTGTGACAGCCTCAAAATATTGAATCGCAGCCGGTCATCGATAAAATCGTAGAAGCGCACAAATATCTTCTGCGCCACTTCGTTAATGCCTACCAGTCTCTCTTTTTCCTTGAGCACTTTTGTGTAATTCAGCAGCTCGAGCACCACAATGCCTCCGGCCTTCAGCACGTTTTTGAATCCGGCAACTGTTTTGAAAAGCTGATGCTCGTCCTGAATATGCGGCAAAGTATTGCCAAGGCAAAAGACAGCATCGAATTTGTCCGACACATGGTTGGCAATCTCAGCCAATTCTGACTGTACAAAACGCACATCCTGGCCGTGGCGAGCGGCATGCTTTTCAGCCTGGGCGAGCATTGTGGCAGACAGGTCCACCGCTGTAACATTCAAGCGAAGCTGTGCCAGTGCGATTGCCAGTACGCCGCTGCCGCAGCCTGCATCGAGCACCCGATTCAACGAAAACTCGTTCACCCATGGCGCCATGGTCCCTTTCTGTTTGCCCAATCGCTGCTCAAAGCGGGTCATGGCGTCATACTCTTCGCCAAGCTCCGAATAAAACTGCTCGGGCGGTGTCTCAAAATTCATCATTTTCCCTTTAATGACGATATTTTAACTCGACCTATATCATTCGCAAACAGGCATTTTATGCTCAAAATCGAGATTCTGAGTTTTAGAAAATAGGTGTCGGTGTTCACGCTTCAGAGTGTCTTGACTCGTTTTAGAGAATAGGATCGGAGTTCACGCTTCAGCGCAGTCCACGCGGGGCGTGGTTTTGCTTCCAAGAAACGCAGAGCGTTTCTTGGAAACGTGTCTGACAGCCTAAGGGAGTGTGAAAATAACTTGGTAAACTTCGAAAAGTCTTCGCTTTTTTTACTAGCCAGGCCTGGTACCATAATAGAATGCCGAGTTATTTATTCACACCCCCTAAAGGCTGAACACCCTACGAATTAACCTTCTTTTGCATGAATATCCAGGTTACTCAATCTATTGATCATAACATTTCAAATCAATAACTTAATATGTCTGTCGTATCCAATATCTGACCGAATAACAACGCAATCCCGGGGTCCGTCAAGAGGAGAAATGCATGTGTCATAAACATTGGCCCACCTTTATCACTATGTTTGCCATCTGCCTCGTTCTGCATTGTACAATGGCGCCGGTCTTTGCCCAGGAACAGTCCGGCTCTGAAACTTCCGAGCAAAGCATGGTAACAAAACTCAAGCTGCTGCTACGTGGTCTGGCCATTGGCAATGATGCTCGTATCCTGCCGTATGCAAGTCTCGAAGATTGGTTCGACCCGTATGGCGGTTTGAAATTAGGCCATGACTCGATTTTCAACAGTGAAGATAAAATGTTGCACCATTTCAAGTTTGAAACGGTACGGGATTTTTCATGGAAGTATCGCTATCTGGCCAACTCTATTTCATCACCAGGTACGAAATTCAGTTTTCTCTTCAAATTAAAGTTCGACCGCGATGCCTTCTTTTACGGGATTGGCAATAATTCCGTAAAAAAGGACCGAGAACCTGCCACCTACTCGTCCGTTTTCCTGGGTGTGGAGATGCAGGAATTGTTCGACAAATTTGTATACCGATGGTCACCCGGTGTCTGGCAGTTTAACAGCGGACTCGCGGCTGGCGGCGAGTTTGAGCAAGCGAGCAGCGTAAGATACCTCAGCTCCCGTTTTACTCTCGCATCGAGAAACGCCATGGATTATTGGAATGCATCATGGGATAATTTCTGGACAACCTATGTCGAATTTGGCTTGCCAACTCGAACGTCAACCGCGATTTATGCACGGCTCAATTTCCAGACTGTCACACGCTTTCCGGTGTTCCAACGCACGAAATTAGGTGTGGGAACCCGCCTGGAGTTTCTGCTCTCGCCCAACAAGGATAACGTGCCATACTTCGCCATGCCAGAGGTCGGTTCCAGAAGCGGACTCCGTGGATTCTCCAAAGAAAGATTTCGCGACTATGCCGTGTTTGCCTTGAATCTGGAATATTCATATATCCTTTCCCGCGATGTCGAGAGTTTTCTGCTGCTGGACATGGCCAAGACTTCGTCCAATCTCAACTTCCTGCCGCTCAAAAACATCCACGCCAATTTTGGCGTCGGCTTACGCTACAAAAATGACAATAAGCCCATCTCCGTGGGCGTCACGCAGGGAAATGAAGGATGGAAGCTTTTTTCAACCATTGCGACCGGTTTGCCCTGGTAAACGGCGTCTCTCGGGGCGCGCGCAGCATCCTTCTGCCTGCGCGCAAACCCTGTTTCCGGGACTGGACTGCCTTGAATATTTCATTCCAGACCAAATAAAAAAACCGAGTTATTACCCTGAACCGGGATTAGGGGAGTTACCGGTCTCAGCGTAATATAACTCGGTTCTTACAAATACAACTACAATTGCAATGCCAAACTCGAAGCAGCGCAGCTTCGATATTGGCGCAATGAGCTATTTTTAATAATCTTACGAAGTTGACAAAACCCACTTCTCCCGCACCGTTACCATAATCAATGGTTTCAAAATGAAACCCATGAGGTTTCATTACTAAACCTTATGCTATGCACGTTGCTTCTCCAACTTCAAGTCCCCGCGCAATTTCTTGTC
The DNA here is from genome assembly GCA_964629935.1 of uncultured Calditrichaceae bacterium. Classification (GTDB taxonomy): domain Bacteria; phylum Zhuqueibacterota; class Zhuqueibacteria; order Oceanimicrobiales; family Oceanimicrobiaceae; genus CAZVSL01. Next base: position 6,256 of record CAZVSL010000168.1, read on the forward strand.
TTTGCTCGGCCGCCAGATGAACTGGTCCACAAAGTAATGGTGCAGCGAAAACCCGAGCAAGAAACCAGCAAGCAGGTCTTTTGTGGTAAGCGAGCCGAACATGACGTTCTTGCTCGTAAGCACGAGCACACCGCAACCGGGATGCACATCCAGGGAGCAACCCAGCAGCCTGAAGACCGCAGCCATGGAAATGCCACACAGGATAAATGTAAAGAAATTCTTGCTCACCTTGGCTGCTAGGCCATATTTGCGCTGGGCCTCGGGGCCTGCTTTCTGGTACTTGTTCTTGTTGTAGAACCAGACGATGGCGATATACTGAATATCATGATATATGGTTACGAAAGCTGAAAACGCCAGCAAGGGAGCTGTAAAAACGGCCGGGCTGTAACAAATATACGAATACAGCGGAATCAGAGCTAACAGGAAGAGCATTTTGGGCAAATTAACCGGCTTTCCCTGCGACAAAAGCTGAACCTGCCTGAACAAAAATGCCAGTGCGACCGCGGACACAGCAAACACAGAGAGAACAACCACCATGTGCTCCCAGGTCAGTTGACTCCAATAAGTGCTTGAGAACACACCTGCCATCGTGGTCGTGGGCAGGGGCGCAACGGGCTCAGTCAAGCCAAGAATGGACCGCGATTGTGGATGACGCACGACAAACGCGATGAAGGGCGCCAGTAGACCAGTGTACAGCAAGGCCTGGTCCAGCCGGCGGTCAACAAAGGCCATGTCGCCGTTCTTTCTCTTGTACAATGCCATGATGCCATAATGCTGACGCACGACGTGCCAGTAGGCCCAGAGGTTGAAAAAGACAATGAAGCCGATGAACGGCAATCTGTAGGTCTCCAGCCCGGCGTTGTAGAGCAGGTAAGACACGAAGATCATGGTCGGGCCGGCCAAGAGCCAGGCAAGACTTCCAAGATAGAGCGGTTTGCGCGCCTGGAATTCTTGCTTGTCGAGATAGGTGCGGGAATAGGTCCCGAAAAAGTGCGGCGTATCGATGAACACGACCCATAAGAACCACACGGTAAACATGTCCAGCTTCAGACCGGAATGCAGATAGAACATCGTATATCCGGCCAACGCACCTCCGATGAACCACAGCAGGTCCGCGCGCTTGTTTACGATCCAGTTTAGCTCAAAGCGTTTTGGCGCATTGAGCGTTGAAACAAGTGTTTGCGACATATGACACACCCTATAGTTTCATTAACGAATGCAAATGAATTGGCAATGTGCGGCACAAGCTTCCTTAGGCCCAATAGCGGAAGTGCAGACGCGGCTGCGCTCTCCCTGAGACAAACAAAACTATCATGCTTTCCTCCTTTCCTGATTAGCTTGAATAATCCATGATTTTGCTTTTTTAGCCTGATGGTTCAACATCAGGCCAACCTCGGGCAAGGCGGATAAAACCGCCTTCAAGCAGGGTTTGACCTATCAAGGGGTGTGAACAATATTCAAGTTAAGAAACAAGAGCAGAAATCTTTATAATCCTGTTGCTGTCATTGTATTTGAACTACATGGATTGCTTATGAAGTTGACGCCTGCTCAGAGGTTAATTCCGCAAACCGCTTGCCAACATAGCGCGCCGCAAGAATCCAGATAGTCAAAATAGCGACTGTCACAAGTGACAACCACCGAAAGGCACCGAACGTTGTGAAAATAGCCGTAATTGCCAGACTCAAACCAATTGCCACCACTTTGGCAAACCTTTGGATAAACATGTCAATAAAAGCCTTGGCTTTGTATTTTTCGTCTTTTGTGGTTGGCACATAGAGAGACTCTTTCGAGGATTGATTGATGGAATAGCTGAAGCCATTGTCCGCCGTAAACAACAACGTGCCAACCCAGAGCAAAGGCAATATCATGTACACCACTGACCAGGAGAGGGCGACAAGCGGAAGCACGAGCAGCGCAACGCCGACACCCAGGCGGCTCATGACAAAACTGGTCAAGAAAAGCTGGACAACAAGCGCGGTCACCGTTCCAATCGCCTGACCGGTAGCGATTTGCTGACCAATAGCTTCGCCATCAAGATAATGAGCAATGGTCTGCGTGAATTGGAAATCCATGATCTGGGAAACCATTTCGTACAGACCAACTATTGCCACAATTGAAAGCAGATAGGGTGATCTTAAAGCAAGCTTTGCTCCTTCAAGGGCAGGGTTTTGTTTCTGAGCAACCGGCGGTGGTTGGCTCTTTTCAGCTTCCCGCTCTTTGCCCACCCCGTTTACCCGCTTTCCGGCAGCAATCGCAACCGCCACAATAATCGCCAGAAGGGCTATGCAGATGAGTATCCACGTGCTGTAAGAGAATACCTTGATTCGACTGGCCACGAACAGACTGCCCACTGCACCGCCGACCACGCCTCCAAACACGATCAGTCCATACGAGCGTTTGGCGGTTTCCGAGCTGACACTGTCGTTCAGAAATGCAAAAAAAGTTGCGACCATCAGGCTGTTAAACAAGTCACCGAACAGATAAAAGGTCCACACCGTGGGTTCAGTGGGCTTGTTTATGATGCCGAGATAAGTCACATAGCAAATCAAGATAAAGACTGAGAAGATAATCGTTAGCTGTTGACGAACGAATCTGCGAACCAGCAAGGAAAACACTATCACCGCCACATACACAATCAGCATGTTGAGGACTTTAGCCAGAAGCTCCGCTTGTGAGGCCAGCATGTGCCAACCGAGAAAATCAAATCCTGATTTGTCATAATACTGAATAAACAAAGCCTTTTTGATAGGCTTCAATATCCAGAAGCTGGTAATGACAAGAAAAAAGTAAACAGACATCAAGACAGCAAACGGAACTTCATCTTTCTTGAGGTCGATTATTGCCCGCAACGGGTTCTTCGTCATGAGACGCCTTTCGTTTCCTTGTGCCTGAAAGCGGACGGCAGTTTTGTGATCTAATCTTAAACGATTGCTGAGCTTGCTTTTCCAGCCTGATGCTGAACCATCGGGCTAACCTTACGTAAGGGCTAAAGCCGCCTTCGTGCACTTGGGCTACTTATAGCCGCAAGTATCATTCTGCGGCAGCGACACCAAAGTCACGTTGGTTCTAGATCAAGCTGAGCCGTGGACACTCAGATGCGCTAACAAGGGTGCAACACGCACGAAACTGCATTTATTTCACCAAATTATACGAAGAGTATATCATGCAGGAAGGAGAGCATCACGATAGTGCGGCCACAATACCTTTCTTCTCCCTCCCTTGCATCAAAAATAAACAATAATGTAATAAATGAAACAGGTACATTCAAGGAGTAAATCAGGTACGAGCTCGTGCTTAGAAGCAAAGCTATTCTTCTTGGCGTATGATGCCAACAATTTTGGGCTCGCGATCGGGGCCGGCATAATAGAAATAGACATCGACAGCTTTGCTCAACTGCCCATTTGCCCTCTCCGTTTGAATGGATACGGAAAAAATCGTGTCGTCATCGTTCTTGAACTTGTGCTTTTCCAGTATTTCATCTAAAAAGCCCGTTCCGCTGTTAGAAATCAAGATGGCTGGTTCGTTGCTGACGGACTGTTTGTGCACGCCCTTTTTGATGTGTGACATCGTATAGACGTATCTTCTGTGCTTCTTAGATTCGAGCCCACCTTCCACCGCCAAATCTGTAAAAGCCAGCCATAACTCGTCTTTCTTTTTCTGGAAAATGAACTTGTCAATCGGGTTCATTTTGCTGAACCAGTGACGCCCAACCATATCACGCCGCGCGATCATAGTCTGGATGAGATATTCCTGCGCCTTTGGATTGGATAGTCTGGCTTCCTCAACTATGGCACGGATTTCTTCGTCCGTGAAAGACATGACAATCTTGGCCCCCCAGAAGGCGTCTCGAAGCGTCGCATATTCAAATGCGGGATTAGGATACGTCGGATACCATGCGTCTGGCTTGAAATACTCGGTTTCGTAATAGCCCACGGAAGCATATTTGGGATCGATGTGACCGGTCTCGAATTCCCACGGTTTGACGTAAACGCCAAGCGCAATATATTGCAGTCCGATGGTTCTGGGATCAACCAGATATTCTTTGCCATATTTGGGCGCATGCGGGATAATATTATTGCTCCCCAGAGTTGATCCCATGTCGATCAAATAGTGCTTGATGTATTTGGCGCCGGTCTCGTCGTCGGTGGTGTAGACCGCAAGGGTATTTGCGGCGCGGCGGTCGGCGTCGTTGAGCCAGGAGCTGATGACCCTCAGTCCCCGCAACTCCCGTCTGTGCTGGTGATGTACGCGGTCATTCGGATCGTCGCTTCGCACCCCGATATATTCCCAGACGCCAACAGGTCTGCCATCGACATATTTGCTGGCAAGGGCGCGAATGGTTCCATCTGCACGCCTTGGAATTTGTCTCAACATTGCCTCAACGTCTGAGTGCGTCATCGGTCGCACCACACCGCCTTCAGCCACATTGGCGGTCTCACCGATTCTTAGAACGTCCGGGTTGAAATATGTCACTGTGTTTTGCGGCACGTTATAACCGCATGCATAGAGTATCTTGGTGGATATAACCTCCGCCGAGGAACCCATTTCCTGGAATGCCGGCGCGTCGAATTTCATGATATAAAAATCACCGCTGGCGTCTTTGATGGTGAAACCGGGCGTGCCGCCTTCAAATTTGCCGCGGGTAATCGTCCAGGGACCGCTTTGGTCCGGTCCATCCGTGATATTGGGACCGCGTTTCAGCTCGGCAATGCTCATCCGGCTGTGATAATGACGGTTGGTATACCAACTGGAGTTTGGCACTTCATCCAGGACGTTGATGTTGTCTGCCGGCTTGCCGTCGGCAATTTTCAGCGCCTTGCCGACCTTACGGGCAGTCCAGTTTAGATTGAGCAGCTTTTCAATTTGATAGAAGAAGGTCATATCCACGATGTCCCAGATCTGGTTCTCCTCCTTTTCTTTCGGCGCCGGGATGTTGGCATTGTCAGGATCGAAGGTCTTGATCGGAGCA
>CAZVSL010000169.1:0-1581 GCA_964629935.1 uncultured Calditrichaceae bacterium
TTCCCATAGAGTAGTTGCTTGTTCATAAATCCTTTTGTTGTCATTGCCTTCCGCCAGCCAGTTTTCCCATTGTGCCGTCTCATCAACATCCGCATGGCCGTTTAACCAGCGCTGGAAGGACTCGTCCGTCAAAAGAGCCGTTAATTGTTTCATGTTTCCTTTTTTTAGGTAAAATTGTCTACCTGCAACAATAGCCTATTTCTCTTAAAGAGATGGAAAGACAGAATGTGTAATGGTCTTGAGAGAAATTTTTTTGATTTTTTTTCGCGGGCTTGCAGGTTCTGTTCCCGAAGTCAATCCGACAGGCCGGATCAACCCCGGGCATTGGTCTGTAACCGCTTCGTGCTAAAGGAGGATGATGACCGGACTGAGGAGAGTATGAACCTGACAGCAAAATGGGCAACGGCTCAGGAGTCTGTTATGAGCACCCGCAGCCGCTTAAAAGCTTCCGAAACATAGTTGCGGGCAACCTGGGGACTGATCCCCATAATCTGAGCAATTTCGCGGTAGGTTAATCCATCGTAAGTTTTCATGTAAAGCGCTTCCCGCATCCGTACTGGTATGCGTTCAAAGGCTTGCTTGAGACGCCGCTGTTCCGCACGGGCCATTTCAGCGTAGATCATCAAATTTTCTGAAGAAAACGCTTGCTGATTTTCGAGATTGCCAAATTCCTTGTGTGCAACTTCGTGTCTTGCTCTGGTCTCGATGGTCTTCAAGACAACACGTCGCAGCGATACTAGCAAATATGCTTTCACCGAATGCGGCAATGAAAGCTTGGCGCGCTTCTCCCAAATATAGGCGAAAATCTCCTGAATGGAATCTTTAACAAGCTCTTCCTGGCCACACAACCGGATGCCATAGTCAAAGAGAGCTGCATAGTGGGACTTAAACAGCTCCTCTAAGGCCTCAGGCTTGCCGTGGGTGATGGCTTGCCAAAGATGGCGCGCCTGCTCATTGCGTCGTTCAGTGCGATTTGTGTTTGAAATGGCCGTGTTCGACACTATGCGTTAGTAACATGTAATGTTGTTCCCCGCACCAATTTAAGAATATGTAAGAATAAAATTAGACTTTTAGCCCGCAAATGCAACTGTTAAATATCCTCCCTCCGCAAATGAAAACTGACTTCGAAGGCTTTGAGCAAGTCGATATACTGCTCGAGCAAACGGGAAAGCAGGAAGCTTTGCTTCACACTCTCCCGGGCTCGCTCGCCCATTTGTTGCCGCAACTTGCTATCCTGCAATAAGGCAACAATGCGCTGCGCAGCTTCGTCCACGGTAGAAACGAGAAAGCCATTATATCCATCCTTAATTTGCAGTGGGATGCCGCCCACGTCGCCGCCGATCACCGGCGTACCTTTCCACATGGCCTCCGTGACCGTGAGCCCAAAGCCTTCGCGCAACGATTTTTGCAGAACGACAGCAGCCACGCGCTGGAGCGCATTCACCAAGAGAATATCTTCCTGACAAATCAGGATGATGCGTTCCTCACTTTGTTCGAGCAACGATTCATAGATCTGCGGGCCCTCCGGATCATCGCTGGCAATGTTGCCGAGCAGCACTAAGGTGGCGTCGACCTGTTTTC
>CAZVSL010000169.1:1591-11180 GCA_964629935.1 uncultured Calditrichaceae bacterium
TTGGAAAGCCTCGATCACGCCTTTCGGATCTTTCCAGGTATCGAAACGAGAAATTTGAACGACGAGTGGCAGGTCGGTCGGAATGTTATACTGCTTCAATTTCTTATCGATCTCTTCCTGACTCAACTCTCTGTTCTTTATAGAAAAGGGATCGATAGCTGGCATAAAGATCACCTGCGGCGTCTGCACCGGTCGCTTGTAATCTTCAGAGCTGACGATCATAGCATCATATTTTTCCACGGCTGTGGCGAGATATTGCCAGAGCTGCTGATGTGGCGCACTCAAATCGATGTGGCAGCGCCACACCCAGGGACAGGTCTTCTTGAAGTGCTCGATCAAAAAAAGCGGTTGCGGGTCATGGATAATCACGCGATCATAGCGGTCCAGACCCATGCGCACGGCATTCTTGTGGAGCATCTGCTCGTAGGTTGCAAACTCCACTTCGCTGAATTGGACCTCGCCTCCCTGCAGAGCGTTGTGCATCTTCTTGGTAACATTGAAGAAATCGGGTTCGCCGCGGAGTAACAGCCAATTTGTCTTGATCCCGACATCGTTCATCAGCAACGAAAGCGGGTCCAGAATCTCGGCAACGCCCCCGCCGTAGTATGTGGAATTGACATGCGCCACTTTGTGGCCTGCCAACGCCCTCGCCTTTGTAAGAATGCGCTCAATCGTACTGGCTCCCACATACTGCTCGTAGTCTTGAACACTGACTAATTGCTTCGTCTGGCTCATTTCATGTCATCTCCGGTTTATGTCTTCTTATCAATGTGCTCCTGAAACAAAACAAGAACGTTCTGAGTTAGAAGGTGCTATTTATTTGTGCCACAGGATGAATCTAAAAACGGCTCTATGTCGTTTTGTGTGGGTAGCTCCACATCATTTATAGCCTACGCCTGTCTTAGGCTCCCTCCTCTGAGGGCTTTTAGAAGCTGGATTTTCAACTCCATAGTATCGCTCCTGGTCTTGAAAAATAAACCTTATTTTAATCTTTCGCACCTTAATAGCATGAAATATCCGCACCAACTCCCTAAAGCTTATTACCTTATTTGACTATGATATTGGAGATCAATAAGTTTATAAGGTGAAATCGATGGCATCATTTCGCTATTAAGGTTTAGGAAGCGAAAATAAGGTTCACATAAATTCAGACGCAAAATCAATGAAATCGATAATAGCCCCAGTGTAAATGAAGAGATTTCTCAATTTTAGCTGAAAATCAATCATAGATATAGAACGGCACGTTTGGACTTTACCCACACAAAACGACATAGAGCCCTAAAAACTTATGTCTTTCCGGCTTCTTCTGCAAGGTCTATTTCAAGGAGTTCTGTCGATTTTAAGGTTCAATAACAAAAGAATAAACGCAATTACTTCATTGTCCACAAACTTTTTCTTTTGAAAGAAATGTGAACTCCGTATATTTGTAGATTGATCATTCAGAGAGCTCAAGACCAAATACGATTATGTCCGATAAAATCATCATAAAAGGTGCGCGCGAGCACAATCTAAAGAACATCGACGTCGAAATCCCGCGCGACAAACTGGTTGTGATCACCGGCCTTTCCGGTTCCGGCAAATCTTCTCTGGCTTTCGATACAATCTATGCTGAAGGCCAGCGCCGCTACGTCGAGTCGTTGTCCGCCTACGCCCGCCAATTTCTGGGGCTGATGGAGAAACCTGATGTGGATTACATCGAGGGGCTGTCGCCGGCGATATCTATCGAACAGCGCAAAGCCAGCCAGAATCCGCGCTCAACAGTCGGGACGGTTACGGAAATCTACGACTATCTCAGACTATTGTTTGCGCGCATCGGTAAGCCCTATTGTTACAATTGTGGCAAGGCTATCCAACGGCAGACCGTGCAGCAGATGGTCGATCAGATCCTTGCCCTGGAGCAGGGTACGAAGATTCAAATCCTGGCGCCCGTGATTCGCGGACGCAAGGGCGAGTACAGGGATATTTTCGAAGAAGCCCGCCGGGACGGGTTCGTGCGTGTGCGCGTCGACGGGGAGATGCTGGACCTGTCACAGCAGGTCAAGCTGGATAAAAACAAAAAGCATAATATTGAAATCGTGGTCGACCGCCTGATCGTCGATCCCAAAATTGACACCCGTCTGGCCGATTCCCTGCAAACCGCGCTCATGATTGCCTCCGGCATCGTGCTTGTAGACGTCATGAATGCCGGGAGCAACGGCGCCGCTCGAGAGCTGCTGTTCAGCGAGCATTTTGCCTGCGTGGACTGTGGCATCTCGTACGAGGAGCTGGCGCCGCGTATGTTCTCATTTAACAGTCCGTACGGCGCCTGTCAGATGTGTAATGGTCTGGGCACCAAAATGGAGGTCGATACGTCCCTGATTGTGCCGGACAGCAGCCGCTCGCTCAACAAGGGCGCTATCGCAACCTGGAACGAAAGCCGGGAAGGCTGGTACTTCACACAATTGCAGTCGGTGGCAGAGCACTACGGTATCGACATGAATAAGCCCTGGGAACAGCTAGCGCCGGAGCAGCGGGCGATCGTGCTAAACGGATCGAACGGCGAAGAAATTCGCTTCGTCTACCAGCGCGAAAGCAAGAAGCTCAACTATGAGTTTTCGAGTACCTACGAGGGCGTGATTCCCAATCTCGAGCGGCGCTACAAGCAAACGGAGTCCAATCACATTCGCTCCTGGATCGAGGAATTCATGAATGTCAAGCCGTGCCCGGCTTGCGAGGGCGGACGCTTGCGCAAGGAAGCCCAGTCTGTGCGGGTCGGCAACTTGAGCATCAAAGAAGTCACGGCCTTGTCCATAGACAAGTGTTATGACTTTTTCGAGCAAATACAGTTGTCGCAGCGAGAGCAGGAAATCGCACACCAGGTGCTCAAGGAAATCCGCGAGCGGCTCGGCTTTTTGGTTAATGTGGGCCTGGGCTATCTTTCTCTGGAGCGAAGCGCCGGCACGCTTTCCGGCGGTGAAGCGCAACGCATCCGGCTGGCAACGCAAGTGGGCTCGCAACTGGTGGGAGTGTTGTACATTCTGGATGAGCCGTCGATTGGCCTGCACCAACGGGATAACAAACGCTTGCTCAACACCCTGGAGCAGTTGCGCGATCTGGGCAATACCGTGGTGGTGGTCGAGCACGATCAGGAGACGATTGAGAGCGCTGACTTCGTGCTGGATCTGGGTCCGGGTGCGGGTGCGCATGGCGGCGATATCGTCGCGACCGGTACGCCGCAAGAGATCGCTGCAAGCAGCAAATCGCTAACAGGCCAATATCTCGCCGGCAAGAAGTGCATCCCGGTACCGAAGAAGCGGCGCAAAGGCAGTGGCGAGTTTATCAGGCTCAGGCAGGCCGCCGGCAACAATCTTAAAAAAGTCGATGTAGATATTCCGCTCGGTGTATTCAATTGCGTCACCGGCGTCTCCGGCTCCGGCAAGAGCACGTTGATCAACGAAACGCTGTACCGCATACTCGCCCGCCATTTCTATCGCAGCAAGGAGCAGCCGCTTCCCTATAAGGAAATTCAAGGCCTGGAGCTCGTCGACAAAGTCATCGATATCGACCAGTCCCCCATCGGCCGCACGCCGCGTTCGAATCCCGCGACTTATACCGGATTATTCACGTATATTCGGGACCTTTTCTCGCAAGTTCCGGAGGCCAAGATTCGCGGCTATAAAGTTGGCCGCTTCAGTTTTAATGTCAAAGGCGGGCGCTGCGAGGCGTGTGAGGGCGACGGCGTGATCAAGATCGAAATGCACTTTCTGCCGGATGTCTACGTCAGTTGTGAAGTGTGCAAAGGCCGGCGTTACAACCGTGAAACGCTGGAAATCAAATACAAAGGCAAATCCATATCGGATGTGCTCGATATGACGGTCAGTGAGGCCCTGGAGTTTTTCGAAAACATTCCCAAAATTCACCGCAAGTTGCAGACTTTGTACGACGTCGGCCTTGGCTATGTCCACCTCGGCCAGCAGGCCACCACGCTCTCGGGCGGCGAAGCCCAGCGCGTCAAGCTGGCAACGGAGCTTTCGAAAGTGAGCACGAGCAAGACGGTCTATATTCTTGACGAACCGACCACGGGACTGCATTTCGAAGATATCAAAATGTTGCTCAACGTCCTCAACCGGTTGGTGGACAAAGGCAACACAGTAATTGTTATCGAGCACAATTTGGATGTCATCAAAACGGCAGACTATATTCTCGATCTGGGCCCGGAGGGTGGAGATAAGGGCGGCCGCATCATTGCGACCGGCACGCCGGAGCAGGTTGCGAGAAGCACGGGTTCCTACACTGGGGAGTTGTTGCAGCGGGAGTTGAAGAAGGTCTCTTGTTAGACGAGAGCATGAATTACGAAACACTGCACTGGTTCTAGAATGATGTACTTAATTGCCCTCATCCCCCTCGCCCTTGTTCTTATCGCCTTTACACTGGGATTCTCCTGGTATCTTTCCGGCCTGATCGCCAAGCCCGAAAGACGAGCGCTCATGCAATCGCCACGGGATTATGACTTAAGGTATGAGTCTTTCACCGTCCACTCTTGCGGACATACGCTTGCCGGGTGGTTTGTTCCTGCCGCGGCAGCAGGGGCAGCAGCGGGGCCAAAACCAGTGGTTATACTGGTTCATGGCTGGGGTAAGCACAGAGAGTTTCTGCTGCCGCAAGCTGAGTTTCTGCAAAACAGCGGATTGCATGCCGTTTTGTTTGACGTCCGCGGACATGGGGAAAGCGATCATGCTGAGATCGTAACTCTGGTGGATTATTGTGACGACCTCGCCAACGTGCTGCGTCACGTCGCCGCCCGCCCGGATGTCGATAGCAACCGTATGATTTTATTCGGCCATTCCATGGGCGCTGCCGCCTGTTTGATCACGGCCAGTCGCATGCAGCATATTCGGTGCGTGGTCAGCAATGCCAGTTTCGCCGATTTGCCGGATCTGGTCCGGCGGGTTCTGCGCACACGCAAAATCCCGGTCTTCCCCTTTGCTTTTCTGTTTCGCAAAATTTGGGAAATCCGCGCCAGCGCCAGCATTGCTGATTTCAATCCTCTGAACAACGTGGACAAGGCAGAAGCGGATATCCTTCTGGTTCAAGGTCAGAATGACACCGTAATCAATCCAAATTCTGCTGAGTTACTTTGCCAGAGGGCGAATTCTGCCGACAAATATATAGTAGAAGGCAAGGGCCACGATGATCTTTTCAAAGACCTGGATTATAAGAGCCGGGTTTTGGGGTTTATCAAAGAGGCGATCGCCACGGACAACGTAACATGAGCTTGTGTAGGGACTATGGACATAATCAAGCAACAACTTAAGCGAGTTTCGGTTTCAGTGAGCAGAAGCGACAAGATAGCGCTTTGTCTGGCAGGCGGCGGCATTACCGGTTCCATGTTCGAAATAGGCTGCCTGAAAGCGCTTGATGATTTTTTCGATGACGCGTTTCGGATCAACGACATTGATATCTATGTTGGCGTCAGCGCCGGTGCTATTGTCTCGGCCTTCATTGCCAACGGCTATACGCCAAAACAGCTCTTCGATGGCATTCTCGAGAACCAAAGCTCACCATTGAATTTCAAGCGCAAAGACATTTACAACCTGCCACTGGCCAGCTTCTTCCGCTCAATCCTGCCGGTCTTTCTTCGTCTTCCGGGCCTGTTGCGATATGGTTGGGTTAACCGGCGCCATGCATCGTTGATGGACTTGGTTTCGATCATACAGGAATTCATTCCTGCCGGCGTTTTTTCCCTCAACAATCTGAATAAGTTTGTGGCCGCGGTACTCTATCCGGAAGGCAAGACTAACGATTTCCGCAATCTCGATAAAGAACTCTACATTCCGGCTATCGATCTGGACTCGGGCAAGCGCCAGGTTTTCGGAGAAGATGACGACACGGTCCCGATCTCGAAAGCAGTTGCGGCCTCGGCTGCCATCCCCGTATTTTTTCGGCCGTTTCGTATCGATGGCCACGACTATATAGACGGCTCGACCGGGCAGGTGGCGCATCTGGATGTCGCCATTCGCAATGGCGCGCGCCTGCTCATCATCGTCAACCCGACGGTGCCTATCGAAAACGATCAGAGCAAGAACTGCCTGCCCACATTCGATGGCGCCTGTGGTCGCTTGGCAGAAAAGGGCATGGGCTTTATCAACGACCAGGCCCGGCGCATCGAAACCAGAACCAGGTTCAAATTTGAGCTTGAGCGATTCAGAAATGAGCACCCGGACATAGACTATGTGGTCATTCAACCGCAGGCATCCGATGGCTTCCTGTTTCTGCACGGTGTGATGGAGTATGACTCCCGCAAATCCATCCTCAATTACGGCTACTACACTACCATTTCCGAAATGCGCGTAAATCTTGCTAAGTATGCAGAGACCTTCGCAAAGTACAAGATTAAGGTCAGAGATCAGGTAGATCAGGTGAGGGTTTAGCCCAAAAAAAGAATGGCCAGCGTCCGCAAAGCGAAACACTGGCCTCCCCCTAATCCCGATGCTAATCGAAGGTGTCGTGCTAGGTTGTTGTGGGATTAAGGACGTTCTTCATGCTGTGGGTGCTGCCAATTTCTTAACGTGGGAAATCAAGTTGCGATTCTTGATGGGCTTGGTGATGACCCCGTCCGCCCCGAATTTCTGCACAAGGGATTCAAGCTCCTTGTCTTCGCTTTCGAGAACCATCATGACCTTGAGCTGACTGTATTTGCGCTTGATTTTCTTAACCAGATCAGCGCTGGTTCTGCCATTTGTGTCAAACTCTTCCAGGTTATAATCCAGCACAAAGATTTCTGGCTTCATCTTGCGCAGGTAGTACATTACAGACTCGATGTTTTCCGCAATCTCAATCTTGTAGGCGTCACAAAGCGCAAGATAAATCTGCATTTGTGTCCCAAGTTCTGAATTCAGAATCAGGATTTTTTTCATGAAGATATTGGTAACCCAAGGTGTCGTGCTCAAAGCTGCTTAAAAATTTTAACCTATAGTATGGGCAAGCAAAGACTTTTGCGGAAAGCAAAACAAACTAAAAAGATGAGAATAACGGGGCGGCAAATAGAGCTTTAAGTAATTGTTACATATAGACTAATGCGTTTCGGATGTCTCAGACAGAGGCGTATAATGGTTAAACCATTTCACTGCATAAAAAACGACACAGGCTGCCACGGCAATCACAGGAGGGTTGACGTGACCATACCACTCATACCAGCTCGTTTCGTCCAGGCCAAGATTGAAGTAGATTAGAGAAAACAGGTTGTTGAGAGAGTGCAGGATGATACCGGGAATGACACTGCCGCTGCGCCAGGCTATAAAACCGAGCACGACTCCCATGAGAAAAACCTGTAATGTCCAGATGACCGGGTGCACCATCGCAAAAACCACGGCAGACAGAAAAATCGCACGCAGCCAGTCATACCGCCTTTCGAGAGCCTGTTGCAACAAACCTCGAAACAACATCTCTTCAGCAAGCCCGGCGATCACGACAGCGCCCAGAACCAGGCCAATCCACTCAAACATGGTCTCCGCTCTAAGGGCCTCAGTGAGCACTTTTTCTATCTCCGGAGGGATCTCGATGAATTTGGCAATGATGCGGTCGATTTCATCGCTGATCACAGGCAGACTCACACCCAGCAAAAAACTCGGTGCAAGAAGGCGCCTGTCAATAGGATACAGCCGGAGAACGTGTTTGATACGATATTTGCGAGAATTGAGGTACAGAAAGGTTGGAATGATCAGACTCAGCTCACCCAGCATGAACTGCAATCCCTTGAAATCGCTGAGCATGATCGTCACGATCAGGGAGAGAATGAAGCTCATCACGATGAGCAAAAAAATCATTTTCAGAGACGGATGGGCTGGCTCTTTTGCTGCGTCGTCGTTCAACTGTCACCTCGTTGGGCTAATTCTGAAAATACAATGCTGGCTGCTATAGAAACATTTAAGGAATCACCCTTGCCAAAACGTGGGATGCGTACGACTGCCCTGGCCAGGTCTCGTGCGGCAGCTTGCGCACCGGAGGTTTCGCCGCCCAAAAGCACGATGTTATGTCGGCTAAAATCCGTATCATATAAGATTGTTTCGCCGCCGGTTTCCAGCAAAAATAGCGCAAATCCGTCCGCGACCAGTTTATCCAGCACGTTGCCAAATTCCACGACTTCAATAATGGGGAGATAGAAAACGGCTCCCATACTGGCGCGCACAACCTTCGGATTGCTCCAGTCCACCGACTGCTGATCCAGGAGCACCGCATCGATACCAAACCAGGCTGCTGAGCGCAAGATCGTACCCAGATTGCCCGGGTCCTGAATTCCTGCAAACGCCACGATATTGGTCTGCCTTGCAGGATTTGGTTTCGGCAACCTGGCTTCCGGCTTCAACACAACTGCCACGATGCCCTGCGGTGTTACCGTATCTGTCACTTTTCGTAGCATAGATACACTGATTTCATCGGATGGAATGCCACGCTGCCGGAAAGCAGCGACCAATTTCCGGGCACGCTCTGAAGACAAGAGCTCGGGCGCATACATGAATTGTGCAACCTCAAGCCCGGAGGCAAGCAGTTCCTCACACAGACGAACGCCTTCGGCCAGGAACTTACCTTCACTCTCGCGAAATTTCTTCTCCTTCAGAGAAGCAAAATACCTGGCCTGGTTCTTTGAAATCAAGGGAAATCGATGAAGCGTGTGTTAGGTTCGAGAGGGTTTGCGTTGCTAGTTATAGTTAGAGAATAGGGTCGGTGTCACGCTTCAGCGTGTCGTAACAGCCTAAAGGGGGGTATGAATAAATAACTCGGCATTCTATTATAGTACCAAGGCCTGGCTAGTAAAAAAAGCGAAGACTTTTTGAAGTTCACCAAGTTATCTTCACACCCCTAAAGGCTGAACACCCAACGTATCAACCTTCGGATGCATGAATAATTCAGGCTAGATTTGACCCCATTCAGTTTCGAAAGAATTTCTCCTCCTCGGAGCCAATCACCTCTATGATTTCTTTCGGCTCGGAAGTACCGATCAAGCGGTCTCGAAATTCCTTCTTGTGCATCAGGCGCGAAATACGGCTTAATGCCTTGAGATGCGGCCCGGTTTTGTCTTGCGGGCCCAGCAGAAGCCAAACAAGCCTGACAGGTTTGTTATCGAGAGAATCGAAATTGACAGGTTCTTTGGTTATGCCAAGAGCTGCGACGATGTCACCGACGCCTTCAGATTTCCCATGGGGAATGGCAATCTCATCACCGACACCGGTACTCATAACCGCTTCGCGGTCCAGCACCGCTTTTAAGATCTTCTTCTTGTCTTTGAGCTTTGTGGATCTGTCGATCAAGGCGACCATTTCTTCGATAATCTTCTCCTTGTCGGTATTTTCCAGCGGGATCTTGACACGATCCTCAGTGAGAATGTCCATCAACTTCATTCTAACTCGTAGTCAAGTTAAGAGTTGGCGCTGTCATTATAATAGCCAGTTATGAAATATAGCGTCTGGAATCTTATTTTCAAATAGTTTTACAGATAACAAAAAAGCCACTCATCTGAAATGAAATGGCTTCTATTACACCAACTCAGTGCGGGACCGACGGGATTCGAACCCGCGATCTCCGGCTTGACAGGCCGGCGTGTTAACCAGGC
>CAZVSL010000170.1:0-11103 GCA_964629935.1 uncultured Calditrichaceae bacterium
ACGCACGTCGCGAGCCGATAATCGCGAGAGCCGCCCGGCAACATAGCCAGTGGACAAAGCAACGCTATTATGTAGCAAAACCACGAGCATGACAACGCCAAGTGCGTCGAGGAAGATATCGGCATTGGCGCCCAGGGCCAGCGCAACCACACCAAGAAATACCAGAACAGACAGTATTTTGAAAGGATGTCGAATTCTCTCAACCATTTTCGGCCAACGACGGGAAACAAGCATCCCGGCCACGAGCGGCAGTCCGAGAATGAGGCATACCGTTTGAAACATCTGCCAGATGTCCAGGCTCACTGCGCGCAGAATCGGTGCTGTCTCTGGATTCAGGCTTGCCCAGAACGCCAGGTTCAGCGGTGTCATAAATACAGCCGCAGCGCTCGAGACCGCCGTCATGCTGATGGAAACAGCCGTATTGCCGTTCGCCAAATAAGTCATAAGGTTGGATAAATTGCCGCCCGGACAGGCTGCGACCAGGATCATGCCGAGCAATATGGATGGCGGCGCATCCAGAATGAGTGTCATCAGGAAAGTCAAAAGCGGCAACAATGCGAATTGCGTCAGCAACCCGATAGCAGGCGCTTTGGGCGCGATGAGAATGCGCTTGAAATCGGCAATCTGCAGGTCCAGCGCCACGCCAAACATCATCAGGCCGATGACGGCGTTGAGCGCAGTCAGCCCGCCGGGATTGAAATTGAGCCGCAGACTATCGATAGCGGTCGGGTCCATGCAGCTACTTGCCTTTTGGCTCCTGGTGCATCTCTTTGAATTTCAGCAGTCCCGGCGCCCACATGTGCTTTACCGGATCCACATCGACATGAACAACTGCGCATTTGCCGCTCTCCAGGCAGCGCTCAAGAGCAGGCCTGAACTCATCCGGGTCGCTGACACGCTCGCCGTGCGCACCCATGGCCTGAGCCAGTTTGTCAAACTCGATTTCGTGGAAATCGGTGTTGATGGTTTCTTCTTCATCGAGAGATTTTTTGAGCATGGTTTTGACCGGCTTCATGGCAAAACTCTGGTTGATCTTCACCATGCCCCACTGTTTATCGCAGCAAACCAGGAAGATCACCGGCAGCTTGTGCCGCACGGCAGTTTCGATTTCCTGGGGATGAAATCCCATGGCGCCGTCACCGATGATGCAATAGACCTGCTTGCCGGGTCGGGCTGCCGCGGCCGCCAGCGCCTGACCCAAACCGGCGCCGAGATGACCCATGTGGTAGGTACTCAACAGCGTATTGGGCGCTCTCACCTCATGAAAGAAATTACCCCACACCGCCGCATTGCCGCCATCGATGATCGTGATGGCGTCGTCATCAAACACCTCCCGACAAATATGGCCGACGTGAGCCGTAACCATCGGGCTGCTTTTGTTTTCGAGATGCTTATCGAGCTTTTCCCGGTTCGCATCCCGGCTTTCGGCCAGCTTGGCTATCTCTTCACGGCGCGCTGAGAGCGCAACCGATTCTAATTTCTCTTCAAGGGTCGGGATCAATCGATTGAGAAACACTTTGACATCCGCCAGAACCGCGACATCGATCTGCCGATTTCTTCCCAGGGCCTGCTCATCGATATCCACCTGTATCCAGCGCTGGGCCTGCGGTTGCGCCCAGTATGGCGCTTTGCCCCACCAGTCTGTCTCACCGACCCGCGAGCCCAGGCAAAGCACAAGATCAGCAGCATTGCGTACTTCATTGTTGGCCTCGAGATGGATCATGGGCCAGGCCAGCGCATGTGTTTCTGGCAGCACGCCACGCGCCGCCCAGGAGGTCGACACCGGCGCTTGCAGGATGTCGGCCAAAGCCGCAAGCTCTTCAAAGGCGCGGGCGTGAATCACGCCGCTGCCGGCATGGATGAGCGGCAGCCGGGCTTCTGCCAACAATTTCGCCGTTAGCCCGACCTGCTCCGGAGTTGGCTCTTGTGGCGCCAATCGACGATATTGTGCTGGTTTCAGCATTTCTGCCAGGCTGGTAGAGCCATTGATGATATTTTCAGGCACATCCAGGTGGACTACACCGGGCCGGCCCTGATAACAGGCGCGCAGCGCTTTGCGCATTAGCTCCGGGATGCGCTGGGCTGAAGGCACGGCACAGGACCATTTCGCCATGCCGCGAATCACGCCCACCTGGTCGAAGCACTGATACGCGCCGCCGCGGTCCGGATAGCTTATGGGATGGCGCCGGCAACTGGTGATGAGCAGCACGCGGTTGCCCTCGGCGTTTTCCACGGCCACACCGCTGAGGGCATTCGCCACGCCCGGACCGTTGCTGGCGATACAGACGCCGAGCTTGCCGGTCAGCCGGGCGTACGCGCCGGCCATGTGCACTGCGGTAGTTTCGTGGCGCGGACTGAGCAGCCGCATGCCCTCTTTGGTGCAATTGATATAGAGCTCAGCATAGGTACCATCGATAATTCCGAAGACTGTGTCCACGCCTTCCTGCTTAAGCATTTCGGCCAGCATGGCGCCGCCTGTGATTTTGGCCATCGCTTGTCGTCTCCCTCCAGTTGTGTAAGGTCTATGGTATTACGAGTTAACTGAAATTCGACAAACTGAGTTGGGTGTATAAGGTATAAGGTATACGGTATAAGGTATACGGTATAATCGGGTCATGCCCGTGTGGCTGGCACTGGATTACATTTTCTCGGAGAATTTTGTCTTGAAAGAATTATGGCTGTTATGATACGCTGTGATTGGGGCAAAGTCAAGAGAAAAAAGCATGTGGATTTCTCGCACTATCAAATTTGGTAGGTTGGGCCAAATATTCTTTGAGCAATAGCTGCTGGGATTTATTCCATAAATGGACAAGGATTAACAGGAATTTCAGGATTCTGAAGTGGCCAATATCTGGCAATCTTGTTAATCCCGTAAATCCTGTCAAAAAATAACAAGATGTGACTTGTAAGCGCCTAACTCCGAAACCACGGCACAAACACACTCGTCGTCTCCTGATAACGCCGATAGGCCTCGCCTTTTGACCGCAACGCCTGCTCTTCTGTCGCCGGAATGCCGGTCACTTTAAAAAGAAAATAGAGCATCAACAGGGGAGAAATGACCGCCAGATAGCCGTAAGGCGAGGCAAGAGCAAACAGGAAAAACGCCACCCAGATCAGCCACTCGAAAAAATAATTCGGATGGCGTGAGTAGCGCCACAGCCCTGCCTGACACACCTTGCCGGCATTCTCCGGCCTGGCTTTAAACCGCTGCAACTGGGCATCCGCGACGGATTCGCCTACGAAGGCTATCAACCAGATACCGACGCCGGCAAACTCCAGCCATGAGAGTGACGGCCTGCCATTCATGCCTGCCAGAAAGAACGGCAGAGACAGGACGATATTGAGCACACCCTGGAACAGAAAGAAGAGCAGAAATTTCAGCTTGATATTGCCGCCCCATTGCCGGCGCAGTTGCTGATATCTACCTTCTTCAGGCTTGCCCACGACCCGTTTAAAGAGATAAAACGTCAGCCGCAAGCTCCAGAGCAGGACCATCGCTGAGATAAGCGCTCTTCGTAGCATGTCTCCCGGCCCCAGCAAAAACACCACAAATGCGATCAAAGAGAAGTTGCCGGCCCAGCCGATATCCACAATGCTGGCGTTTTCGACCATCAGGTGAATAAGCCAGAGTATAAGCATGACCCCCAAAACAACGAATGAGGCAACGGCTATCATATCAAGCATGGTAAGACCTTTCAGAGTTAGCCTGAAACGGCAGGCGACGCAAAATTGGCCGGAAGCTATAATAAAGAATGCCAACGGCAATGGGCGCCATCATGCACCAGACCACTAACGCATGCATGGTGGTGTCCCAGAGAAACCGGGTGGCGTGCCACATGTCCTGATCTATCATCGTTACGACAGAGGAAACGGTGAGCTGCTGTCCCTGCGTGTCGAACAGCCACTCGCCGGCGCGATAAAAGGGTATGAGAAACACGAACTGTAGTGGATAAACCAGATAATTCGCCAGTTGAATGGCGGGCAGGTTGAGCCGCAACAGGATAGCCACCAGAGCGCAGACGATGGTGGTCACACCCAGAACCGGCAACACACCGATTGCCGCGCCAAAGGCGATGCTCAAAGCAAGACTGTCCGGCGTCACGCCCTGCTTGAGTAGAGCAATGATTGGATTCAACACCCGACGCTGCCAGAACCGCTGCAATTTCATGCCACGCTTTTTTCGCGTAATAGCAGATCTGCCACTGAGGCATCGGCTGGCAATCTGAAGAGCTGGTTCAAAACATAGATGGCCATGGCGATGTTGCCGAGGCACATGATCAACACGAACCAGATCAGCCTCGCCGCCAAAGTGCGCTCTTTGTACGCAACCCAGACATAAAAGGTGATGAAACCGAAATAAGCATCTGCCAGTGTGGCCTTGAACCACGGATCCGGCCATAGCTCGCTGCCGGCCTCAAACACGCCGCGCTCCAGGCTGGCGGCAATGGTAACGGCAAGCATGGCGGCCAGGATGGCCAGAAACAGTGTTTTCAGAAATGTGATCATTACAGAGCAAGATAGGCACGAACGCACTTGCAGTCAAGTGACGGACGTGATATATTTTTTTGGACAGGATAACAGGATTTTCAGGATTTCGAAGCTGATAGTTTCAAAATTTTGTCATCTTGTTAATCCTGTACATCCTGTCAAAAAGCTTTTGTAAAGAATGCAAGATTTGATTTATCAGTCATAATACGGTCTGACATTGCGTTTTTGATTGAAAATGAACCTTGACAACCGTACAATGCTGCAAAGCCAATCAGGGAACACAGCCTGATGCGACAGAGAACGCTCCGGCATATTCACACCTCAAACAACGGAGGGACTTGAAATGACAAATCCGGACAGTGTATCTACCCGTCGAATGCGGACACACATCGCCATTCTGACCATGTTTCTGCTGTGCCTCGGCGGCCTGGCATGCAGCAGCGAGGACGCCACGCATGACACTGAAGCAGAGGCCCCCAACACAGAAATGGAAAGCACGCCGGCAGAGACAGCCACCGAAACAGATGCCGGCCCGTGTGCGCTCACCAAAGAACAGGTGAGCCAGGTCATCGGTGATAGTGTGACCGAGACCTTTGCGCAGGGCAATTGGGGCATTGCCTCGACCTGCACCTACAGCACCGCCACGGCCCCCACAGCCATCGAGGTCTCCTCGGTCGCCTCCGCTGATCTCTCCTCTGACCGCATGTTTGAGGGCGCGCAGGAAGTGCCCAACCTCGGCGACGAAGCGGTCTGGGTACCCGGCACCTCCCGACTTACAGTCGTGGATAAGAGCAAGAACAAGCTTCTGCGCATTGGCGTGGGGCTGCCGGTTTCTCAAGATGAACGGCTGGAGCTTGCTAAGGCGATTGCTGAGTTGGCGTTGGGGAGGTTATAGCTGGAATGGTTACCGCTTGATTATTTCTTGAAAATGTGTGGCCCTTTAAGTAGTATAATAGCTAGCAATATCGTCGGGTGGGTGCCTATAGTGTCCGAAAAGGCATGAAGAAAGATTCACAGGTAACCGGCAACATCGGACTCTACTGGGCTTGTTTCCACCTTTCCGGGTGGCGCAGCAGTATCAGTTGCCAGTTGGAAATCAGTCGATAAAGAATTGTCCCCACCTTCCCAACTGAGAAATGAAAGGCCTAAAAGATGAAGAAGGAAATCATCAAACATCTTACAAGAGATTTTGAGTCTTGCGTCAATTGGACGAAAAACGGCATCGAGTTCTGGTTTGCGCGTGACTTGCAGCATCTGCTGGGTTACACCGAATGGCGCAATTTTCTACAGGTCATACACAAAGCCAAAACATCTTGCGAGACTGCGGGACACGATATATCCGACCATTTTGTTGACGTCAACAAAATGGTTTCCATTGGTTCCGGAACGCAGCGTGAAGTTCAGGACTTAATGCTCACCCGTTTTGCGTGTTACCTGATCGCCCAAAACGGCGACCCCAGAAAGGAAGCCATTGCCTTTGCGCAAAACTATTTTGCCGTGCAAACCCGCAAGTTAGAGATTATCGAACAGCGCATCAAAGACTGGGAACGTCTGCAGGCCCGCCAGAAACTCACTTTTTCCGAGAAAGAACTATCCGAGCTTATTTTTGAAAGAACCGGCAATGAAAAAGACTTTGGCGTTATTCGCAGCAAGGGTGATCGGGCTTTGTTCGGATTTACAACCGGGCAGATGAAAAAGAAATTGGGAATTAAGCCAAACAGGCCATTGGCTGATTTTTTACCCACCATAACGATAAAGGCAAAAGATTTTGCAACGGAAATCACCATCTTCAACGTGAAGGATAAAGATATCAAGCAAGGCGGGAAAATCGCCTGGGAACATATTACCAACAACAAAAGCGTGCGCAAATTATTGCTTGACCGCGGTATCCGTCCGGAGGAGCTGCCTGCGGAGGAAGATGTCAAGAAACTGGAACGCCGCGTGCAAAGCGAAGAGAAGAAATTTACCACCAAACCGGACAAATTGGATTCGAATTAAGACTGTCCTTATTTCCTTTCCAGGATAAGTTCATTCATACCTCAAAGATCTGACCGATTAGCAAGCGCCCCACGCACCGCCTGATAGCTTACGGTTACGAGCGCAAGCAGCAACCCCGCTGCTCCGGCTGTCAGAAATGTCGCCAGTTCAAGGTCGATGCGACAGGAGAAATTTTGCAAACTCGACAGACAGAGAATCATCCACATATCTCGAATATTTCTTGAAAATTACGGATTGCGACTATATTTAAAGAAGCAGACCGGCATAGGGGACGGCTCAAACGACCTGTAAAAACCGATGCTGCCGAATCGACTCCCACTCACCCACTGTTCCGTCTCCGAGTTTGGAATCAGATTGGAAGAAATCGATACATTCTGAAAGGCCCTATTATCCAACTCTAATAAAAATGACTATTCTACTACGGGTGTGATCTTACGGGAGCGATTTCCGTCAACTGAATTTATCCGCAGTTGCATTAGTCTGGTCGAATTACCTTTATTGTGGCAGGTCTAATTGCCTTAGCTTGCCTACTAACGAGGAGGACATCATGAAGATCAAGCTACTATCACTGTTTGTCTTGTTAACTATTGGCTGTGTTCATGTCAACAAGTCTATTCTGAATTCAAACCCAACGGGAGAAATTTTTCCCAAGGAAGAAGTACAGGTTTACTTTGAATCGGATTCCATACCCAAACACACCAGAATCGCCATCCTAACTGGCAAAGGCAGTGATGACTATACAGATGAAAGCCAAATGATTGATAAGTTGAGAGAAGAGGCTGGAAAACTCGGTGCCAATGCAATAATTTTGAAAGGCATAAAAGATCCCGGTGCCGGTCAGAAGTTTGTTTCTGCGTTGCTAGGCACAGCCTCAGAACGGAAAGGGGAAGCAATAGCAGTCTATGTTCCTACGCTCAATGGTGATAGCTACCCTTCTACTCAAAATTCTGATTCTCAGGCAGATCCGGGTGATCCTGAAGACAACCTTGGCCATGAAGTATCACCAAAAAACATGCAAGAAATTAATTCAGCCATAGAAGAGATAACTTACACTAATATGCAAGAAACCAACTTGCCCAACCTTAGAAAGGCACTTCCAAAACTAGAAAAATATTCGGATGAACAAATCATTGATGCCTATAAAAAAAGACATCCAGAGCTCAAAGATGCAACGACAGAGGAACTGATAAAGATTTTAGAAAAAAGATATAGTGAAAATTGACGCCTAAACTAAAAGCCATTTATCTTACAAACTGTAAAAAAATCAGCAAAGCAGGTAGCGATGAGGCCCATTAAGAAAGAGTTTAGAATTGAAAGGCAGGTCTTGAGTTTGAAAAAAGATCCACATTTTTGCAATGAAAAGAGCAAGCGTAGGGTGGGGCTTTGCCCCACCTCCATCCATTTCAAATCTGGTAACGGCACGGATATAACAAAACCGCATGATTGGCAATCGTGGTCCCACCTACCATTCCTCAAGAAAAACGCTCACTCATACCTCAAAGATTTGACCGGATTAGCAAGCGCCGCACACACCACCTGATAGCTTACCGTTGCGAGCGCAAGCAGCAACCCCGCTGCTCCGGCTGTCAGAAATGTCGGCAATTCAAGGTCGATACGATAGGTGAAGTTCTGCAGCCAGTTGCGCATGACCGGGTAGGCCGGCACACTGGCAACGGCGACATTTTTGAAACGTATAGATATGCAGGCAGAAACCTGTTGACAATAAGCACACAATGTGCTATCATGATTCTATATGCAGTATTACACTTGGAATATCGAAAAAAATGAACAACTCAAGAATGAAAGGCATGTATCTTTTGAACAGGTGCTATTTCACATTGAGAAAGGTGACCTACTGGATGTGATTCAAAATCCGAGTCAGAAATATCCAAACCAAAGAATGTTCATCGTCAATATTGATGATTACGCTTATCTCGTCCCATTCATAGAAGGCGAGAAAGAAATTTTCTTGAAAACGATTATTCCAAGTAGGATGGCAACCAGAAATTACTTAAGGAAGAAATAAAGGGATGACAAATCATGGCTAAGCTTGACAAGACAGAACGTGACATATTGGAATCTTATGAAAAGGAAGAGTGGGCTGCGGTGGAGAATGTCGAATCCGAGAAATCACGGTATCAGGAGATCGCCCGACACACAATTCAGAAGAACAAAAGAATCAATATTAGAATCTCAGAAAAAGATTTGAACAAAATAAAATTGAAAGCTATAGAAGAGGGCATCCCATACCAGACCCTTATTTCAAGTGTGCTGCACAAATATGTCTCGGGAAGGCTTGAGGAAAAAAGCTAAGAACGCTAACTCAGGAAAAGCTTGCGAGAGAAGAAAAGGCGCAGCAGAGTATCTTCGCTGACTTTATAAATCAGGAGCCAGTCAGGTTCAACGTGGCAGTCTCGGAATCCTTTCCAATTTCCCGTGAGCGGGTGGTCATTGTATTTGGCCTGCAGAGGTTCTTTGGCAACTAATTTATCGATAACTTCCCTCAGTTTGGCGAGGTCTTTGTTCTGTTTTTTGAGTCGTTTGTAATCCCTTTTGAACTGGTTTGTATAGTAAATTTTCAACTGTCGAGTTCCCGAAATAGTTCATCGACATTTCGGACCTGATTGAGCTCTTTTCCTTCTTCTGATTTTCGCAAAGTAGCCTCAGTGAGTTCGTTAGGAATTTTTACATCAAAGGGAATCCCTTTGTGAAGCGTAACCTGAGTAAGATACATCGAGATAGCCTCCGACATTGAAATGTTGAGGGTATTGAAGATTCTCTGCGCTTTACTTTTTATTTCAGGATCGACTCGTGCCTGGATAGTTGCTGTTCGAGCCATTTCATACCTCCATAAGGTGAACTTTCGGTGTCATTACATCTGACATACATTTAATATACAGAACTAACGACAGAAATCAGTATAAAGTTTAATAATTGTGAGCAAAACCGCATGATTCATATCTAACCTGAAAAGCCCGCTTACCTTACGCGAAGCGAATTCTAATGAATGAGTCGGGCTAATTTACAAAAGGAGACTCCAGCAAAAAACTCGACATAGTGTCTTAAGTAAAAGGTAGCATTGAACCATGCGAATCACCAGAATATACACCGACGCCGGCGGCGACAGCCACTTTCAGAACGTTGACATCGCGCTCAAAGACGCCGGCGAGATCGGCCGCCTGTCTGCAAAGCTGCCCGCCAAGAGCATCATCTTCAGAGAGAACGACGCGGATTATGACTACGATTGGCACACGGCGCCTGAAAAGCAGTACATCATCCTGCTCGACGGCGAGATCGAGATCGAAGTGAGCGATGGCGAGAAGCGCAGGTTCCGGGGCGGAGACGTTCTGCTGCTGGAGGACACCACCGGCCGCGGCCACAAGACCCGGGTCGCCAACAATCAGCCGCGCAGGTCCGTCTTTGTGACGCTGGAATAATTTGATGGTGGTATGCTCTTGGTGACTTTGTGGTTGATAAAACAAACTAAAGGAAAGACAGATGTCAGACAAAATACTCGGAATCCATCACGTCACCGCTATCTCAGGTAATCCCCAGGACAACCTCAATTTCTACACGGGCATTCTGGGACTGCGGTTCGTCAAAAAGACCGTCAATTATGATGACCCGGGCACGTATCATCTGTACTTTGCAAACGAAGAAGGAACGCCCGGAACCGTGTGGACTCTGTTTCCGTGGGGTGCGCGTGGATTGCAAGGGCGCATCGGCACAGGGCAGCCTTCGACGACATCCTTTTCAATCCCGCAAAACGCCATCGGGTTCTGGATGGAAAGATTGCAAAAACACAACATCGAGCTCAAAGGCCCGCAGTCGCGATTTGATGAGGAGGTGCTGGCGTTTCGTGACAACGATGGCCTGCAGCTCGAGCTTGTGGCATCGGCCAGGGATGACCGTCCCGCGTGGCAAGGCGGCCCGGTTCCGGTTGAGCATGCCATCCGAGGCTTTTACCATGTCGCCCTTGCCGTAGAAGGTTATGAGCGCACCGCCGGTCTGCTGACCGAGACCCTCGGATTCGAAGCTGCGGGTGAGTCCGGCAACCGCTTCCGCTATCACGTTGGCGCCGGAGATGCCGGCAAAATCGTAGATATTCTGTGCCAGCCGGATGACTTGCCGGGCACGATTGGCGTCGGCACGGTGCACCATGTCGCATGGCGCACGCCCTCTGAAGCAACCCACGTCGAAATGCGGGACAAGATTGCCAAACTCGGCTACAACGTCACGCCGGTCGTGGACAGAAATTATTTCAAATCTATCTACTTCCGGGAGCCCGCAGGCGTCTTGTTTGAGATTGCTACGGATCCACCGGGTTTTACAGCGGATGAAACCGTCGAAGAGCTGGGAAAGAACCTGAAACTGCCGCCCTGGCTCGAACCCCGCCGTTCTGAAATTGAAGAGATCCTGCCGCCGCTATCCGAACCGAAACCAGAATCCGGGGACTGAAACAGATATGATCGAGTCAGACAAAGACAAAGGTCCGCACCACGGCCAGGCCGTCGCTTTTGCAGGCACAGACTTGAGCCGGGCCAGAGCTGCCATGGTCATGCTCCACGGGCGTGGTGCGACTGCGGACGACATCCTGACGCTGGCGCCGGAGCTCGT
>CAZVSL010000171.1:0-11068 GCA_964629935.1 uncultured Calditrichaceae bacterium
CCTTCCAGCCAGCCGCGCACGCCTGTGCTGCCGGTCAGCGCGCCCACGCCAAATGCGACCACGGCGATGGACCACCACGGCAAAAACGATTCAGCCAGGAAGCCCAGAGCTGCGACAGCGAGAATGTTGAGCGTCGTTTTCATTTTTCCTCTGGCGTAAATGAGTTCGTCGCCTTCAAAGAGGCGCCGGCATGATGGGTACTACTTCAAATGCATGCGGGCGACAATTCTGGCGTCGCCCGAGTCTGCAGATTCGAGAAAAAGCAACTCGTGCAGCTCGCCTGCGGCCCAATCGTCGACCATATTGTCATAAAAAGGACTGCCGGGATTGCCGGACTGGCCGCCGGGATAGATGCCCCAACCTTCCACCTGCGGGCCGAGCGAGACCACCATGCGCCAGGAAGGCCCGTGCCGCCGCCCGGTGGCGTTGACGATGCCGAGGTCGCCGCCGGTGATGACGTGCCGCCTGCCCAATCCGGGGATGCGGCCCACATGCTTGATCTCCGTATCTTTGTAGCGGCCCCATGTCCAGTGCGTATTTGCATGGCGCGCAATTCCGTCTCCCAACACCTCGCCAGCAGCATTTGGGCTGATCCGCGCACCAAGCTGCTCGACCAGCGCCGCAACCGCATCTTTAAAGGTCTGCGCCGCCAGCATCTCCACTGTCTCGGCAGCTTCGGTGGTTGTGTTGTCAAACCACTTTGCTTCAGGCTCCCATGCAACGAGGCGGGCGGTTCGGCTTTTGCCGGGCCAGACCAGGTTGCCGGCGCTAAATTCATCCGCCCAGATGGCGCGGTACAGCCTGTCCCACCAGGCGTCAAAAATGGTCGGGGCGATTTTGCCGGCATCGTTGAAATAGTCCCAGCGGTCAAGGACGTTTCGCGCAAAGCGCTCTGTTTCGGTGAAGGCGGAGCCGCGCAGGTAGCGCAGCATGGCCGGCAGCACAGATTCTGCGTGCAGATTCTTGGCGTCGAGCTGAATCACGCGAAAATCGTCAGCGGTCAAATTATCCGCGGTTCGGAGCCACTCATTGATGCGGGCGCCGCGATAGTACTCAGCCGCGCCCCAGTTCAAATAATAAGGATAGGATGGATCCGTTGGTTGCTGATTCGCGGAACTTACGAAGCCCCGTTCGGGATTCACAATATGCGGATTATGCTCGTGCGGTATCCAGGCCTGCCAATCGTACAGAGGATCGCTGCCATCGGAAATGAACTTTCCCTGTCCGCGCCATTTTGCCGGCAGCTTGCCGTTGTGCCAGATGGCAATGGTGTCGTTGGCGTCAGCATAAACAAAATTCTGGGCGGGGCAACTGTAGTGCTTGAGTGCGCCAACATAGTCATCATAGTTGCGGGCGCGATTGAGCTTGTAAAACGCCAGCGCCTCCTCGCTTGGATCGTGGCCCAGCCAGCGCACCGCGTGCAACACCGGAGTTTGGCGGCTGAACGGTATTTCGCCGAGCCTCAGGGCAATGGGCCCATGGTGGGTGTAAAGCACGGTATCCAAGACCGCGCCTTCTCCCCTGACCTCGATCTGCTCTACCACGCGCTCGACAGCTTGCCACCGGCCATCATGCCAGTACTCCTGCCGCGACTCATCACGGAATTTGATCTCATACCAGTCCATGACATCTGCATCGGCATTGGTAACCCCCCAGGCCACGCGCTGGTTGAATCCCACAATAACGTTCGGTGCGCCCGGTAACGTCATACCATAGACATTCACCTGCGGCGAGACCAACTGCATCTCATACCAGATTGACGGCAAGCTGAGCGTCAGGTGAGGGTCGTTGGCTAACAGCGGATAGCCGGTTGCTGTTTTTTTGCCGGAGACTGCCCAGTTATTGCTGCCATTGGCAGCGTGAGGTTGGATCTGAGAGTCAGTCCCCGACGCTGCCGGACGAAACACAGCATCCGGCTTCTGCACTTGCACGGGCGTAAAATTCCACTCTGTGCCTGCAGGAATGATTGGCTCGACCTTGTCGTGATATTCCGGATAAAGCTCAGCTATGACTTCCGGGCCAAAGCGCAAAAGGGTGTTGCTCATTTGCAAATCCGTGCTGCGACCCGCCAGCATCCAGGCCATGTATTTCAGCAGCAGGGCACATTTGTACGGCGTCCACGGCTCCGGTGCGTAATCGAGAATTTTGTATTCGAGCGGATAGTCATCCGGCTCCAGCGAAGCGATGTATGCGTTCACGCCCCGGCTATAGGCCTGCACCATAATCCGGCTGACAGAATCCGCCTGCATGGCTTTGAGCGCGTTTCTGGCGCCGTGGGTCATGCCGATTCTGCGCTGAAAGCGATCATACGCCAGCGTGGCCGGACCGACGATCTCGGAAAGGCGTCCGGCCGCGGCGTGGGTCTGGAATTCCATCTGCCAGAGCCGGTCACGCGCCGTGACATATCCTTGTGCGAAGTAAAGATCGTGGTCATTTTCAGCAAAAATGTGCGGGACGCGACGCTCATCATACAAGACGGTGACCGGTTGCATCAAGCCGGCCAGATCAAGCTCTTGCTGCGCCGGCATGGCGTCGGTTTCAGCATTCTGCCAGAAACCGTGGAAGGGATCCAGGAATTTGCCGAGCGGGGGCAGCGGGCCGAGTTTCGTGTTGAGCACGAGCACCAGGGCTGCCGTTGCCACAAGCGAAAGCGTGGGCTTCAGCCATCTCATACGCTTGACCTGTTCATTTTTCCCGCTCCTTCGCCGCGAGCTTGTTTTTAAGTCTGAGCGCGAGCGGATTATCTGGTTCTATTTGCAGAACCGCCCGCAGCTTTTTTCGACACGCTTCGAGCTCGCCGTTCCGCAGATGCTCACTCGCCTCCAGATAGATTGTAGCGGTTGTTTTTTGCTTGTAAGCGGAGAAATGCCCCTGCAAAGCGGGACTGCTAGCCAGCTTCTCCCGATCCTTGAGGATGAGCGTCAGCGGCAACGCGCCGTGCCTTGAAGGCAGGGGTGTAAGCATCCAATCGTCTTGGAACACCCGGAGTTGTTCTTGCAGGTCGTCAGATTTCATGCGGGATTGCGAAGCGTCAATCTGCTTCTGGAAGTCATCCAGCATCTGGGACATCAGGGACGATTCGACTTTTGAATCCGGGATATCGATGGGTCTGAGGCCGTCGAGGGCCTCGTGGTAAGCAGAATCCCAGCCCACTCGCTCATGTGATATCTGGCTTTCCAGCTCTTGCACGGAAGCGGCCGCCGCCGCTGGCGGAGACTCCGCCTCAGAAACAAGCCCGGGTATTGAATCGGGAAACTGTTCATCCTTGCCAATCAGCACCCGCTCTCCGTTCAACAATTTGTCGAGACCTTGCCTGATCTCATCAAACCAGGGTGAGTCTTCGAGTATGTCCTCTACCTTCGCGCCAATCTCCTGCCAAAGATCATCCTCAGACAGCGCAGAGAGAAACTCGATGAAAGCCGGGATGGCACGGCGGTCGCGCAAATCGCACAGCATCCTGGCCACGTCACGATAGAATTCTAAGAGCGCTTCCTCGTCTTCCGGATCTTCATCATATTCATCCACTTCAGTCAGCTCACGTTTCAGCAAGTCAAGCAAGCGATGGTCCTTAACGCCAGCCAAAAACTCATAGCCAGCCCATTTCTCCAGGAAATCGGGGTTGCTTTGCATGCGATTTACTATATGTTCTGCAATCAGATGCCGCAAATCCTGGCCAGACTCGCGCAAAACGACATCGACATCAACTTCTATGTCGAATATCATCAAGCTCAAAATCGAGGCCGACAAGTGACATGGCATAGAGCAAATAACTTTGAACAGGTTCATGAACTCATCTTCATCACAGTCATCAAGTTCATGCTCGATGTACATCAGGGCGGATTCACCGTGCGCTGCGATTTCACGTGCAACTTTTCGGGTGTATTTGCTCTTTATATTCTCAACCGCACGTTGGAGACTTTCATCTGCGGTTTGCGATTCATCGCTTTTGCGTAGCATCACTGCCATTAGGTGCCGCTGGTAAAGAAGACGTACAAACCCGATGACAGCCGGGTGCAGGTGCACGTCCTCGAGCGCCACAGCAGTGCTTCGCACCAGGGCTTGTTTGTCTTCAGGAACACGCTCCTTGATTTCATCCAGCAGGTCCAGCAACCGGACGCGATGCTGCAAGGTTACATGTCGTGACATGGCACGCGCCAGCGTATGACCATACTCTTCAGCTTCGAAAGCCTCACCGCCGCCATATTCATACAGCAGTGTTGTGATATCCGAAACCACCGGATCGAACGCATCCACGCCAAAATCATACTCTCCGCTCATATATTCAACGAGACTTGCGGTCTCACCCATTGCCTTTACGAACTTATTTAACATCTCCTTATCCATGAGGCCCTCCTGCCATTGTAAAAAACTTTGTTTCCGGAGCGGGCGTAACTGATAACAGAGTTCAGGATTGCAATCGCCCGTGAACCCGCTCTCTCCGGTTCCGAGAAAGTAACAATTTGTATATGACTAGTCAACCGAGTTGTTAGTCTGCTTGCTTTTCATCATGATTTTCATTATTAACTGCCATATATCTTACCACCAGGGCACGAAGGGTCTCTTTTGAAACAAATCGCGCCTTGCTGCTGTTTCAGTAGATGTTCAAATCACAGAGGTTATTCCGGGACTATAAGTTATGCGCATTTACACTATCTTTTCAACAAGCCTGATTTGCCTGTTTTCGTTTGTTAACGCTGTTTCACTCCAGGCGCAATTCAACACCGAAGATGTCCTGACCCTGGAGGCGTTTCTTAACGTCGACAAAATCAGCGCTGGCGACGAATTCAAGATCGGGGTTCAGATAACGCTGCAGGGTGACTGGCATGTCAACTCGCACAAGCCCAATGAAGAGTTCCTGATCCCGACGGTGCTAAGTATGGATTCCATTGAGGCTTTCACCTTTGGCGAGGTCAACTATCCGCCGGGCGAGGAAGTCAAATTCAGTTTTTCCGAAACGCCGCTTTCGGTTTATGAGGGCGAGGCGCTCATCTGGCTGATGGCGAAAGCTTCGCCCAACCTCGAGCCGGGTGCGGTCACCCTGACGGGCAAGCTCGGCTACCAGGCCTGCAACGACGTCTCCTGCCTCATTCCGACAAAGAAGTCCTTTGAAATTCAGGCCGACGTCGTTGCGGCTGGCGCGCCGGTCCATCCCGTCAACAAAGCAAAATTTGACGCCGCAGCCGTGAAGTTAGGCCAATTGCAAGGACAGCGCGACGGCAATGAAATTGGTGCGCTTATTTCCGGCAGCGGTATGATTCTGGCCCTGGTTTTTATTTTCGCCGGAGGCCTGGCGTTGAATTTGACACCGTGCGTCTACCCCATCATCCCGATCACCATCAGCTTCTTCGTCGGGCAGGCTTCGGGCAAGATGAGCAAATCCTTCATACTGGCTCTGCTCTATGTGCTGGGCATGGCCATCACCTATTCTGCGCTCGGCGTCACCGCAGCGTTGACCGGTGGACTGCTGGGCGCCTCTCTGCAAAACCAGTGGGTTCTGATAGCTATTGCAGCAGTGTTTCTGGTTTTTGCTGCCAGCATGTTTGGCGCCTTTGAGATTCGCGTTCCCGCATTTTTGAGTCGTATGGCAGGCGGCTCGCGCCAGGGCGCCATTGGCTCGTTGCTCATGGGCCTGACCGTTGGTATCGTGGCTGCGCCGTGTATCGGGCCGTTTGTGCTCAGCCTGCTCACTTATGTAGCAGCGCAGGGGGATGCGGTTCTCGGTTTCGTGCTGTTCTTTGTGCTGTCTCTGGGGCTGGGTCTGCCCTATCTCATCCTGGGCACCTTCTCAGGCTCGATTCAAAAACTGCCGCGCTCGGGTGAATGGATGGTCTGGATCAAGAAAGTATTCGGGGTTATTATGATTGCCGTAGCCATCTATTTTCTCAATACGATGCTGCCGGACCTGGCTTATATCATCCTGTTGACCGCAACAATGGTGCTGGGCGGCATCTTTGTCGGCTTTCTGGACAAGTCCAAAGCCGGCTTCCGCACTTTCCACCTGATCAAAAAAAGTGCAGGGGTTGTCCTGATTATCTTTGGCCTGTGGACCTCGGCCAGCGCCTGGGCAGATGCCAATGCACCAAAAATCGACTGGCAACCGTACAGCGAAGAACTTATGGCAGAGGCTCAGGCGAGCGGCAAACCCATTATCATCGATTTCTTTGCCGACTGGTGTGTGCCCTGCCGCCAGCTCGACAAGACGCTGTTCTCGGAGCCTGAAGTAGTAGCTGCCTCCGAGGAGTTCCTGGCTTTGAAAGCAGACCTCACCGAAGAGGATTCCGAATCCGTGACCAACCTTAGATTACAATATAACGTGCGTGGTGTGCCAACAGTCATACTTATCAATGAGCGAGGCAGAGAGTATCGCCGCTATAGCGACGAATTGCTCGGAATTGCGCCGCAAGAATTCGTCGAAATCATGAATCAGGCTGTTTCGGCCAATGGCAGGTAAACGTCCTTCCACATTGTTGCAACTGCACATCGCTGGCGTGTTATTGTGTGCTACTACCGCTTTCGCCCAGGGGTCTGATATTGCTCGCCACAGCATAATCGAAAAAGAGCATTACATGCAGCCTTCGCTCAAGCATTACTTTAGCGGACTGCAGCGTGTATTTACAACCCCGGCAAATTTGTCATTTCTTGGCATTTGGTCGGCAGCAGGCGTGTTCGTGCGGCCCTTTGCGGGTTGTGTATGCCGGCGCGGTTTCCCGGTGCGGCCCTTTGACAACCACGTCTCGCAGGAGTTGCAGCAGGGGAATAAGACCAATTTTGAAGCTGATCTGCCGTCAAGGCTTGGCGGCTCTATCGTGGTGGCCGGCGCAAGCGTCCTCACATTTGCTGCCGGCAGAATTGTCAGAAGTCCGGAGATCAGCAACACGGGTTTGTATCTCATGGAAGCTGTGTTCACAACAAAGCTGATTACGCTCGGCCTCAAACGCGCAGTCGGCAGGCAGCGACCCAACGGTCAAAACAAACGTTCGTTTCCCTCAGGCCATACCTCGGGCATGTTTACCATAGCTTCGGTCCTGCATGAACGTCACGGTGCAAAAATCGGAATTCCGGCATATCTGGCAGCCAGCTTTGTGGGGATTTCACGCGTGCGCCTGCAGAATCATTTTCCAACGGATGTCGTTGCGGGCGCCGCTTTAGGGATTATCATAGGCAGGAGTTTTGCATCCGGTCATGCAGAGAGCAAACTTGTTGAGCTGTCGCCGGTTGTGGGTCCCTCCTATTCCGGTCTGCTTTTACACCTGAATTTTTGAGCCATGCCGCGGTCACTGCTTGGCCAGCTCTTCCGAAAGCTTTTCTATGCGCTTGCCAGACTTTTCAGCCAATTTTGAGCCGGAATACTTATCCACCACCAGGCGGTAGTATTCAATCGCTTTGTTGTAGTCTTCCAGTTTATCTTCGGTAATTTCAGCGGCAGCATAGAGCGATTGCGCGGCGATGGTGCTCTCCGGATAGAGTCCATATACTTTGAAATACACATTGGCGGCATTCGAATAGTCTTTCAGCCTTTTTTCATAGATGCGAGCCGCCTCGGCCAGAGCGTGCGGCGCTTTCAAATCCTCCGGGAAATCCCGCACAACCTCGGTATAGACCCGGATCGCCTGATCATATTCCTTGAACTCATTCTCATATAGCCTGGCAGCTTCGAACAGGGCAGGAACCGCTTCAACGCTTTGCGGATAACGCTGCGCGACTGCTTTATAGGCATTGATGGCTTCGAGATATTTCTTTCGGTGTTTTTCGTTGATACGGGCGATCTGGTATTGCGCCTGAGCCGCCTGCGGATCCTCAGGATATT
The DNA here is from genome assembly GCA_964629935.1 of uncultured Calditrichaceae bacterium. Taxonomy (GTDB): domain Bacteria; phylum Zhuqueibacterota; class Zhuqueibacteria; order Oceanimicrobiales; family Oceanimicrobiaceae; genus CAZVSL01. Next base: position 7,808 of record CAZVSL010000171.1, read on the forward strand.
CAAGCAAGAATTCTTCCAGGGTCAAGATCGCCTTCTGGTGCTCACCGAGCTCGTCGCTGAACAATTCGGCAACCTCAAGTTTGCTGGCTGTTACGTAGAGGCTTTTGTCATATAGATAGTTGAGCTTGAGATATTCAGCAAGCGCCTGGCGAGGTTCATCCATGCTCGCCAAAATCTCGCCCCGCCAATATTGCACGGCATCAGCCATGGGTGAATCCGGGAAGCTATCGAGATAGACCGCCATGGCCGCCAGCATGAGTTCGTCGACAGGCTCAAATCTCAGTTCTTTCATGTCGCGCAGAAATGTAAAAAAGGCGGCTTCGCGGGTTGAGTCAAGGGTTGTCGGATGCACCAGCTCATCTATGCGCTCCGCGATGGGTTTGAACTTATTCTCCTGCACCAGCATTGCACGCAGCCGGTCGCGCGCCACAGTCGTGGTTTCAGAGCCGGGATAGAAATAAACGATCTGCATGTGATGAAAGAAAGATTCCACCTCATCCCCTTTGTCGTGGTAGATGGTTGCCATCTTCAGGTGCATTTCATCGACATTTTGTGCTTGTGGAAACTGACGCAGATATTCCGCGAGATGGTGGATGATGATTTCTGTGAAATCATCATCCTGCAGGTTCTCCAATGCTGTGATAAAGCCTGTATACTTGCGTTCCTTGTCATCGGCAACGCTGATGCAGACGACCGCCAGCACAAAGCATACGGTGAGAACGAAAATACCTGATCGATATCGAGCCATTTGCTTTACCTCATAGTGTTTTATCATGTCACTCAGATTTGCGCAGCTCTTCTATATCCTCTTCATGGCCCAGGATTATTAGGTGGTCATCCTCCTGAACCTGGTAATCGCCGTACGGTACGATGGTGGTGCTCGTCGGTTTGCCACGATGTATCACGATAACATGCGCTTTGTAGCGGTTGCGGAGATCGAGCTCCTTCAGACTTTTGCCAACAAATTTTTCGGAGGGGGTCCATTCGATGATGCTGTACTCCTGCATCAGCGGCACATAGTCGAGCACATTCTCGCTATCGATCCGCTGGGCGATAGTAAATGCGCTGTCCTTCTCCGGAAAGATGATCTCGGTGACTTCCAGGATTCTCACTATCTTGGCGTGCTCTTCGTTCAGCACTTTAACGTAGATACGCTCCACGCCGATCTCCTTAAGATACATCACTGCCAGCAGACTCGCATCGATGGAGTCGCCAAGACTGACAATGACTGCATCTGCGGACTTGACGCCCAGTGATTCGAGCAGAGACTTGTCGGCGGCATTACCGATGACGCCCTTGACCACATAGGGTTTCACGCGATCAACGCGCGCTTCATCTGCATCAACGGCCACGACCTCGAAATCACGCTCTGACAAGAACTCAGCCATATAATGGCCGAACGTACTTAATCCAACAATTATGAATGTTTTCATCGCTTGTTTTTGCTATCTATACCTGTATATGATTTCCAATGCTATCCAACCAACACACTTTCCTGGACATACCTCATTTTCGTTGGCTCCTTGCGGGTTTGCATGGCCAGCGCCAGAGTCAATGGACCGAGCCGGCCAACGAACATCAATATGGTCAGCAGCAGCTTGCCTGGTCCACTCAAAGTCGGCGTCACGCCCGTACTCAAGCCAACCGTGCCAAACGCAGATACCACTTCAAACGAATAGTCCAAAAAGTCGGCTTTATCGCCGGACGATGCACCGGTCAGAGTTTCCGTGATCAGCAGAAGCATGGTAAATACGATTACCAGAAGCATGGAGAAGAACACCACAGAAATCGCGCGGGAAACAGTCGACTCTGGAATGCGACGAAAAAAAATATTGACTTCATCCTGCATCCTGAGGCGTGCAAACACAGACGACATGATGACCATGAAGGTACTGTTCTTAATGCCGCCGCCGCAGGAACCCGGCGAAGCACCGATAAACATGAATAGGATCAGTAGAAACAGGGTGACGCTGGACAAGCTCGGCATGTCTATTGTATTAAACCCGGCAGTTCTGGCAGTCACCGATTGAAATCCTGCGATCAGCAGCTTTTCATGCAGCGGCGCATCCCCCAAACCATAGCTGAATTCAAGCAAAAAAAAAGCAACGAAACCGCTTGCCAACAGCAAGGCTGAGCTGAAAAGCACCACCTGACTGTGAAACGCCAACTTCCGCCACCGAAACCGCCTGAAAGGATTGACATTTACGATATCATAAATGACAACGAAGCCCAGCCCGCCTAAAATGATAAGACATGATAACACCAAATTTACATAGAACTCACCCCGATAGTCGACAAAACTATTCGAAAAGAGGTCAAAGCCGGCATTGCAAAAGGCAGATATCGCATGAAAGATACCGAGGTAGATTGCTTCACCGGTGGGATAGCTTTGCGAAAATCGCAAACTCAGCAACAATGCCCCTACCAGCTCGATGGCAAACGTCACCGCCAGTACTAACTTCAGCAATCGCGTCAGGTTAGCCATGGGTTGCTGGCTGAAGGTGTTCTGCACGATATCCCGTTCGGCAACAGAGAGGCGCTTGCCGAGAATGTGCATGAAGAATGTTGAGAATGTCATGATTCCCAATCCACCTATCTGAATCAAACCAAGAATGACAAGCTGCCCGAAAGTAGTGAACGTCTCGCTGGTGTTGGCAATGATGAGGCCGGTAACGCAGGTCGCGGAAGTTGCGGTAAACAGCGCATCCAGAACAGACAGATTCCCACCGACAGTCGCACCCGGAACAAGCAACAACATCGTACCCAGGACAATTACTCCGAGAAAGCTGAACAGAATGATCTGTGACGGTTTGAGCGTGGAAACCCTGCTCGCTCGTACTCTGTCCGACCTGATGCGACTGTCAACAACATTTTCGCGATTCTGCAACGCTCACCTTCATCGTTTAGACTTGCTGATAGTAGAGAAAAATGGCAAGAATATCAAGTTATTCCATCTGAGGGAGCGGATCGCTCTGGCGGCGGTGCGCAAGAGAGCGCCGTTCCATCTCACAACAGCTTATACCCCTATTCTGACTCAGCCTTTTGAGGACGCCATGTGGGGAAGGAGACATTGTTGCCCTCATTGGGCCAGCGCGCCCGCACTTTAATGAGTTGCGGATACACAAAAAACCGTTCAGCAGGTTCGAACGGAAAAGCATGACAGCGGCCATATTTGCCGTCACCGTCACGGTCGCGAAAACCACGCAATTGATAGCTTCCCGGCAACAAATTCTCGAATTTATATGGACCTGGCCCCCCAAG
>CAZVSL010000172.1:0-11057 GCA_964629935.1 uncultured Calditrichaceae bacterium
TCGTGGGATGCCCAAAATAGAAATCGTGGATGCCGAGCTGCTTATGGAATTCGTTCTTCGGGTTTGGCTTTTTCGGAAAAAAGCCAAAGGCAATGGCATTGCAGTGGCGTGTCAGGTAGCGCCCAACCGCGTCTCCGCCGGGATTGAGCTTCTCCAGTCCGGACGCCAACAACAAGTGGGGTGATGCCAGGGCGCCGGCTGAAAGGATAACGGTATCGGCCGAATAGGCCACAGTTTCTTGCAGCGATTTATCATAAGCCCGAACCGTTTCGACCCGGCCCTGCTTGTGTTGCATTCCGACCACGACCGTGTTTGGCTTCAGCGCCAGGCCTTTGTCCAGCAACGGCGGCAGAACGCAGGTTGCGAGATCATTCTTTGCCTCAATCGCGCAGGCAAACGTATCACACGTCGGGCACGCGATGCACGGATTGCGGCCATTGTCTTTATAATTAATCGCAAGCGGCAACCTGAAGGGCTTGTATCCCAGACGCTGCGCCGCTGCATGAATCATCTGCGAGGTATGAGACAACGGCCCTGGCTTCTGCGGATATGGCTTACTGCGCGACGGCTCAGTAGGGTCCTGAGCACCGTCGCCAGCTATCTTTAGAATTTCTTCCACCTGGTCATAAAATGGCGCCAGGGTATCGTAGCCAAATGGCCAGCGGGCGCCGGAGTCGCCCACGATCTCAGCGGCCGGCTCGAAATCGGCCTCACGAAAGCGCATGGAGACGGCGCCATAAAAAACCGATGGCCCGCCCACACATGAGTAGGCGCCCATGACCGGACTGTTACCGCCGGCCAGCACCCGATATGGAATTTCTTTTGAATAGTGGGGCGTCAAATCAACGGAGCCATCTGCGTGCCAATTATGCGGCCCGCGTTTGACCCAGTCGCCGCGTTCCAGCATGAGCACACGCCAGCCTGCGTTCACCAGCACGTGCGCCGCCATGGAACCGCCAAAGCCGCTGCCAATGATGATGGCGTCGTATGTCTCCGTTGTCGTTGCTTTGTTTGTCAAGGCAAGTTTACAAATAAAACGCCTTCAACGGTATCATCCAGTGAAGGCGTTTTGGGGTGATCGTTTTATGTTATTACTTCTCATTCTTTTGCAATAGGATGCAAAGAATGAGAAGTAAATCGGCCCATGCGGCTTGGCCACGCTGAGAAAAAGGCAACTATTCAGCAATGCTTGCAAAGGCAAGATTATTTTATGGCCAATTGTTTTGCCCTTAATCGTTTTGCCTTCTAATTTGTACCTGAATAGTTACTGAAAAAGTGTTACAAACGCGCCAAAAATAGGGGATTTGCGGGAAAAAAGCAAGGGCTATTTTCATCACGAAATCCCTGTCATTCATCCCAACATAATGTGCTTCATCCCATTATGATAACTTCTTGCCGCAGAATTGCGTTTGATTTGACTTAGACTGCCACGCACTCGGGAAGGGCGTGGCAAATACGCGCTTTGAAAAACAAGAGGAGATCAAATTATGATTAGACTCAGCGGCAGGCTATTCGCCTTCTCACTCATCGCAACTTTGGTTGCCAACACAAACTCGGTCGCCCAGCAGTGGAGCTGGCCGGAAAAAGGTGAGAACTTGCAGGTGTTGCCCGAAGGTACTGGCGGCCATGTATTGCGTGGCGTTATGGCCAGTTTTACACGGGGGCTTGGCGTGCGCTGCTGGCATTGCCACGTGGGGGAACCCGGGCAGCCGTTGTCAACTTACGATTTCAAATCCGACGACAAGCCAACCAAACAAACGGCGCGCTTGATGATGCAGATGCGCCAAACCATCAATGACTCGTTTATCTCTAAAGTGAGCACAGAGGCGGAGCAGCGTTTGCAGGTTAACTGTGTCACCTGCCATCGCGGACAACCGCGTCCTGTGAGCCTGGAGCAGGTGTTGTATACGACCATTGTGAACGAAGGCGCCGAAGCGGGCTTGCAGAAATACCACGATCTGCACAAACGCTTTTATGGCGGATTTACCCATGACTTTCGGGCGCACACCCTCAATAATCTTGGCTACCAACTCCTGGGCGCGGAAAACTACGATGCAGCCATCGCCGTCTTCAAGCTCAATGTGGAACAGTACCCGGATTACCCCAATGGTTATGACAGTCTCGGCGAGGCATATATGAAAGCCGGCAACACAGAGCTGGCGATTGCCAATTATGAAAAAGCTCTGCAGCTCAACCCGAAAAACAAGAATGCCGAGAAAATGCTCAAGGAGTTGTCGAAAAAATAGGGATGAGGAATTGGTGTTCAGGCTTTAGCCTGCCAGAACAGCGAGAAATCGATGTTCAAGCCTCGGCGCAGTTTGTTTCCAAGAAAAGCAGGCGCGCAGACAGGCGGCGTCAACAGGACTGTAACTTAAAAACGGCCGCTTGCGAACGGCCGTTTCTTTCATACTTCAACTTGCCAATGCGAGCGACGAAGACGGCCTGCTTGAAGTTAGATATTCTTCAGGATGCTCGTCCCCGGAAACACTGCCGCTTCTCCCAGCATCTCCTCAATACGCAGAAGCTGGTTATACTTCGCGATGCGATCGGAACGGGAGGCGGAACCGGTCTTGATCTGGCCGACATTGGTGGCCACGGCGATATCGGCGATGGTGGTGTCTTCCGTTTCACCCGACCGGTGTGATATCACTGAGGTGTAGCCCGCGCTTTTCGCCATTTCGATGGCATCCAGGGTCTCGGTTAGCGAGCCGATCTGATTGACCTTGATCAGGATGGAATTGGCTACATTGGAATCGATAGCGCGTTTGAGATGGGTTGTGTTGGTAACCAGCAAATCATCGCCAACAAGCTGCAGTTTGCTGCCGAGCTCTTTTGTCATGTGCTGCCAGCCATCCCAATCGTTTTCATCCAGGCCGTCCTCGATGGAGACGATCGGGTACTTTTTCGCCAGATCGGCAAGGTATGCCACCATTTCCCCGGCTGAAAGAGCTTTATTCTCAGAGGCCAGATTGTACAGTTTCTTGTCTTTGTCATAAAACTCGCTCGAGGCGGTATCCATGGCGATGAAAATCTGTTCGCCCGCTTTGTAACCGGCTTTTTCGATGGCAGTCATGATCACCTGCAGCGCTTCTTCATTGGATTTAAGGTCCGGTGCAAAGCCGCCTTCATCACCCACTGCCGTATTGTAACCTTTACTGCTAAGCACTTTCTTGAGAGAATGAAACACCTCTGCGCCCATCCGCAGCGCCTCGGAAAAGCTGCTGGCGCCGGCTGGCATGACCATGAATTCCTGCATATCCACATTGTTGTCAGCGTGCACGCCGCCGTTGAGAATGTTCATCATCGGTACCGGCAGGGTTTTGGCGTTGACGCCGCCGAGGTACTGGTAAAGCGGCAAATCGAGCGTGTTGGCGGCTGCTTTTGCCACTGCCAGCGATACACCCAGAATGGCGTTTGCACCAAGCTTGCCCTTATTGATGGAGCCATCCAGCTCCAGCAGCAGGCCGTCGATAAAAGTCTGCATCGTGGCATCTTCGCCAATGATTTCTTCTGCAATGATCTCGTTGACGTTGTTGACGGCCTGCAGCACACCCTTACCGCCGTAGCGTGAATCATCCTGATCGCGCAATTCCACGGCTTCGTGCTCACCTGTAGATGCTCCCGACGGAACGGCAGCGCGCCCGAGCACGCCGTTGTCGAGATAGACATCCACCTCGATGGTGGGATTGCCGCGTGAATCGAGTATCTCTCTTGCGACAACATCGATTATGGTCGACATATTATGGTTACTCCTTTTGTTCGCGTGTTCCGGAATTCGTTCTCCACGAAGGCTAAGTTAGAAAGTTCTCGCAAAGATTCAATCTAAATCTGGTCAGTTTTTGGGCCTGCATGCGCATGGAGTGGCACACCGATACGCAGATATCCATGACGGGCGTATGTTTCTTAAGTAATGTTCCGTCTATCTTTATTGTTTGAATTGCGCAGTTCGCTCCCGGCGCCGGGCAGGAAAATAGACACGCAATCTGCGGTGCGATAACCCATGCTGTATCATCCTCCACAAGAGAAAGAATGGCTATCCTGGTTATTTGTTGTGCTGTGGTCCGGGATAATTTATGCCACCATTCCGCTGGCGCGGGCGATACAGGGATGGGTTGGGGACAACCTGGGCTCACAGGCGTTCTTGTACTTTGTCATATCGGTCGTGGCCGTGGCAACCGTTATCGCTGCCATCAGGCAAATGCGGGTGCAACCTGCCCGGGACCGCACCAATATCTTCTGGCTTATCCTGGTGGCAGCGGTATTTATCGGCTATGCCATCAAACTGCGCGCCAACGCAGAAGAAGCGGTGCACTTTGTGGAGTACGGTGTGCTGGGCATACTCATCTATCGTGCGTTGTGTCACCGGGTGCGGGACGTGAGCATCTACTTTGGCGTTGCCATGGTTGGCGCGCTGGTGGGTACAATCGATGAGATGATTCAGTGGACGACTCCGAAGCGATTCTGGGCGCTCGGTGATATCTGGCTCAATCTCATGGCCGTGTCTCTGGTGCAGGTGGCCATTGCAAGAGGCTTTCGTCCTACTATCATCACCTCGGGAATTTCAGCCCCACGTGTCCGCTGGCTTTGCCGTCTGGCAAGCGGGCTCATTCTGCTCGTCGCGCTCAATCTGCTCAACACGCCTGCACGTATCGCCTGGTATGCCGAGAAGATTCCTGCACTGCAATTTCTGATAAAGAATGAAAGCGTGATGTTCGAATATGGCTACCGTTATGCGGACCCGGAGATCGGCGTTTTCAAATCGCGTCTGGCGCCCCACCAGCTCAAAGAAGCCGACGCGACTCGGGGCGAATCGGCAGCCAAAATCCTCGATGCCTATCAGGAGCCCTCGACCTACGGTGCGTTTCTGGAAGAATACACGCCCACTAACGATCCGTTTCTGCACGAGGCGCGCGTCCACCTTTTTCGTCGCGATCGCTACCTGCGCAAGGCGAAAGAGCTGGAAATGGATTTGGCAGAATATCGCTATCGGCTCAGCGTGGCCTTTTACGAAAACAGGATCATGGAGAAGTATTTTCACAACACGCTGCATCATTCCAACTACGTGCTGCCGCCGCAGGATATCGACTTGATGCGGGCAAACCTGATTGCGGACATGAAGTATGAAAGCGCTGTGAGCAAATCTCTGGTGACCGGGTTTCAGGAGGAGCATACCATCGCCATTCTGGCTTCGATCTTCTTCGGCATCGCTCTGGTACGGCGGAAATATGGCAGTGTGAACCATGCGTGAGAAAATGGTCAGTCGCAGGCATTTTTTGAAAACCTCGGCCCTGGGCAGTTTGGCGCTTATGAGCGGCTGCGTTGGCAGCCACCGCCTGAGCCGCAAACAGGAGGCGTTGCGCCTCGTCTTCTATACTGATATTCACGCGAAGAACAAAGGCGAGGCGCCGCACGCCCTCGGTCTGGCCGCTGAGGCGATCAACGCACAAAAGCCGGACCTGGTGATCGCAGGCGGCGATCTGATTACGGGCGGTTTCCGGGGAACGGCGGCATCCATGGCGCCACGCTGGCGGACTTATCTCGAGATGCAGAACCGGATACAGGCCGAGGTGCTGCCGGCTTTGGGCAACCACGATGTCGTTGCTGCCAGACCCAATGATGGCAGCCCGCCCGGCAAGAACCCGAAATCAGAGTTTTGCGAACGGCTGCATGTCGACCGAGCCTTCTACTCTGTTGACGCGCACGGTTACCACATTATCTTCCTCGACCCAATCTTTCTTGCGGACAATAACGCCGGCTACCAGGGCTACATCTGGCCGGAACAACTGAGTTGGCTTGCGGAGGATTTGTCACGCCTGCCACACAGCAAACCGATAATCCTTGTCACCCATATCCCGCTTCTGTCATCATTGTACGCCGCCACAAAGGGTGCAACCAAGCCGCCGCCACAAAGCAAACTCATCACCAACACGGTTGAGGTTCTGCGTATGTTTGCAGGCAGAAATCTGCTCCTGGTGTTGCAGGGCCACTTGCACGTGCATGAACAGCTCTGGTGGCGCGGTGTACGCTTTATCACGGGCGGGGCAATATGTGGAAACTGGTGGCAAGGCAACCTGCACGGAACACGGGAGGGTTTTTGCCTGCTCACTCTCGCCGACAATGAAGTCCGATGTGACTACCTGAACTATGGCTGGCATTTTGAGCCAAAGGCCCACAAGTCGGCGGAATCAGGTGGATACCAACGGTAACGTGATTTGCAAACAGCAAACCGGTGTGAGGTTATGCCCAAACCGTTTGCGCTCCGAATTATTACCAGCCCTCAACCTTTGGCCAAAATATCTGCAATGATCTTCAAATGGTGCTTGTTGTGAATCTCTATGAATCTCAACGCCGCATCCCGTTTCATAACGCCAAAAACGAAATGCTGCCACCAGCTATCCGGTTCTGTTTCCACGGCCTTGCGCAACGAAAGGCTTGCAACGCCATGCAGCTCGCGCAGCCTCGGTTCCGTGGTGTGCTCATTCGGCATGGCTTTCTCAGGCGCCCGACCCCGGCCTCGTGGTATCATCCCGCTTAAGAGTATCAGCCGCAGGACAATCCCTCTTTTTATCTTTCCTGTATACGGTTCGGATTGCAAGAGAGCACGACCAATGCCCGTCGTTGCCAGGAGACAATGCTCTATCTGCATCCCCACAGACCATTTTGAAACCCGGTCGTTTCTGGCTGCATGATCTGGAATATGCCGTTCAAGTTGTTCTAAAGTTTGGAGAACCCGTTTTGCCATTGGTTTTATGATTGGGCCTTTAATTTGTGGGTTTCTATTAGCTTTTCCACTCTTGGCCAAATCTTGGACAACTATGCATGAAGCACCGAACTTGATAGACAAAAATAAACTGCGAAAAAGCTCAAAACCAACCCAGAGAAGTATATCCCTGCTGTCCAGTGAAGCAGCTTGTTATGTGTTTTATATTCCTGTTAAATGATTAAATTGGGAGACTCTCAGAAGTGATTTGATATATGCGCTCTAAAGCTTCATCGGTAAAACAGGCGTTCGGATTCCTGCTATCTCTTTCTCCCAATTTTTGAAAATTAGATAGTGTTGACACTATTTATAAAAATTCAACGTGATTTTTCATTTCAGTCGGTTCGAGGAGTTGGTGAATGAGCATGATTCCTCGGATGACTTGACCGATTGGAGTTCGTCGATGGGCATAAACAATACCACAGTGTTCCAGACCTTTGGCATGTAGTCGCAGAAAATCTTCGTCTTGTGTAAATATAATCCTTTGTTCCTTTAGTGCGAAATCGAGGTGTACTTCATCATCTGCTCCTAACATATCAGCTTCTTTGGTTGTCAAAACGTCGACTCCTCGCAACCGCAAGCCTTTTACGACCGAATTCCGGACATGTTCGTCGGTGTAGAGTTAATCCTTTTGCTCATTCAGTTTTTTGGCAATCGTAGAGGGTGTTTTCTGACGTAGTGCTTCAACAAAAGTCTCGTGTTCTTGGATTGACTTGTCAATCTCGTCCCGATTGTCATGATAGTAAGCCAGGGCGGCATAGACATCAGACAGTGTCAAGTCATATTCTGCGGCGATTTCATCGGCACTTTGCCCCAACAGTTCATGCCAAATAACGATGTTTTGCACCGTGATGTGGTGTCCGCTTATTCTCGGTTTGCCTCCAACAACACCTTCGGTTATTTCGATATGTCCGTTTAGAGTTTTGACGCTCATTAGTCTACCTTTAAATTAGCATACGGAATCTATTGCCACTCGTAATTTAACGATTTCGATACCACAAAAATTTGAGTAATCCTCTATTTCGTTCAGTGAGAGAGAATTGCGTGCGTACCACATATCGCTAAGCTGACCGGCAAAGGGTTTAAGTGCACTTAACTTACTATTTCAAAAGACCTTGAGAGAGCACAAAGCCAGCCCAAAAAGCAGAAGCTTTGTCCGCTCCAGCTATTGTTAGCTGTTTGTTTTATATATTCTTAAGCTGGCTGCAACTAAAGCTCGAATGATTCGGAATTTCATGGGCAACATGGCTGATCGCATTGATTGCAAGTCAGATGCGTCAAGGGAGATTCTGTTAAGGATTTCTAAATTCTGACTGCGATTTGACCATTGGTGATTGCCCCAAAAGTGATCACCATTTCTTATCTGTAAACGTCGCGTCGATGCCCAATCTTAACAACATAAACCGTCACATTATCATCGTCGATGCTGTAAACGACTCGGTAGTTGCCTTGCCGAACTCGATATTTTTCTTGTGCCGATAGTTTTTCGCAACCGTGAGGACGCGGATCTTGGGCCAGAGATTGAATCTTAGCCGTGATTCTTTGGACATCCTTTTTCGGAAGTTTCTTTAACTCTTTTACAGCAGATGGCTTAATTAGAACCTTATAATTTGCCACTAGCCTTCAAGTCTTTCAGGACGTCCTCAAAATCAAGATTGGGCTCATCTTTTCGTTCGTCAAATGCCGCCAAGTCCTCGTAATCCTCAAGGAGGCTTTCCCTAACTGCTTTATTGACCAGATCCGATATAGTGCGCTCACTCTGAGCAGATTTGATCTTTAAGGCCTTATGCAGCTCAGGGTCAAGATAAACTGTAGCTCTCTTATATTGGGTTTTCATAACTCAAACTATAACAAATAATGTTCAAACATCAAAACATTTTTGAGAGAAAAATGCGTTTCGCCGAATGTCCTGCCTCAGGTTATTTGCCATCAACTCCTCGAAATTCCTTGCTGTAATTTTTGAACACATATAGTGAGCATACTGTCGGCGACCCGGTTGATGCACATGTTAGCGGTCGATAAATCTTAATTGTCCGCTCCTCATAATATCCTGGTGACGTATAGTCGTTGAAAGGGTATCCTGTCCATTCAATTCGGCGGAGACTGAATCACTGTTGCCGGATCCGAATATCACGAATTTTCTATTATCCGGAAGTTGAATTTCAGCTCTTTCTACCTGGGGCAAACCCAACACATATTCTCCGTTGGCGGGATGGACCGGATAAAAGCCAAGTGTGGTAAATATATACCATGCGGACATCTGACCACAATCCTCATTACCTGCTATCCCATCAGGTGTATTATCATAGAATTGATTATAAATTTTGGTAACCAACGTTCTGGTTTTCTCCGGCGCTCCCAGCACCTGATACAGGTAGGCAATATGGTGACTTGGTTCATTACCATGTGCATACTGTCCTATCATGGCTTCTTGCCCCAAATGAACATCAGGGTTCATGCTCTCTGTCGCGAAAAATTCATCCAGTTTGGTGATCATGGCTTCGCGACTTCCAAACAATTCTATCATTCCAGCAATGTCGTGTTGAGCCGCCCAGCTATATTGATAGGCATTGGCTTCTGTATAGTCGCCAGGGTTATTCATCGGTGACGTTGCAACAATGGGATCAAAATTTTGGCGCCAATTACCCTTAGAATCTTTACCACGCATAAATTCAATGGTCTTATCAAACAGGTTACGATAATATTTTGAGCGTTTTAAAAACCGCTGGTAATCCGGCTGTTTACCCAAATGGTTTGCCAACAAAGCGACTGCGTGGTCGTCAACCGTATGCTCAAGCGTGCGTGAAACGGATTCCCCGTCTCTTGTCATTAAGTCATAGGGGTAGTAACCGTATTTCTCGTAAATATCCCATTCAGAGTTTTTATGATTGATGGTAGAACTTTCGAATACTGCCTGATAGGCAGCCTCAGCGTCAATGTTCTGAATACCTTTCAGCACGGCATCAGCCACAACCGGAATGGCGTGGTTGCCAATCATAGTATAGGTTTCTTTATTCATTAATCCCCAAATAGGAAGAAAGCCCTGAATCTCGTGCTGTGCTAGGAGTGAGTTGACAAAATCGTCAACCTTCTCCGGTGCCAGTATGGTGTATAAGGGGTGTGCTGCTCTGTAAGTGTCCCATAATGAAAAAGTGGAGTAGTGTACATCCCCAACTGCCTGATAAATTTCGTCATCATAACCACGATATTTGCCATCAACATCAGATGTGGCATTGGGCTGAATGAACAGGTGATACAGGCCTGTATAAAATATCTCTTTTTGTTTTCGCGGCGCCTCAATATGGATTCGTTGCAGATAGTTATTCCACTCTGCCTGAGTATTCGCTAATACCGTGTCAAACTCCCAGTGATCAACCTCTGTCTTAAGATTTTTAAGCGCTCCCTCAATGCTTACGGTCGATAAGGCAATCTTTACCAGCAGTTGCTGAGCCTGCAAATCATTAAAATTCAGTATGTACTTTGGGGCCTTTTCGCTGCCGCTCCCGGGTAGTATCTCATGTTCAGAAAACGGTTGATTGAATTCAATAACAAAGAATGTTTTGTGCTGCACCCAGCTGGTGGTTTCGATCATACCGGTAATTTGGGTGTCAGATGCTATCTCTATGGAAGCATCAACAACATGTTCATCTAACGGGATCCAGTTATTGACGATGCCGTGTTGAAAATCTATGTATAGATTAGTCGGATTACCCTGGTAAGTATACCGATGAAATGCCACGCGTTCAGACGCGGTAAGCTCAACGTGTACATCATGATCAGTAAGAGTTACCGAGTAATAACCGGGGCTGGCTGTTTCAGTTTTCTTATCGTAACGGCTTTTGAATTCTTCCGGGGTATTATGGGTAGAAAAGGGTTGTAACAAGATGTCCCCGAGATCACTGATTCCCGTCCCACTCAGATGATTTTGTGAGAATCCCATGATATGTGTGTCATCATACTGGTATCCACTGGTGTGATCCCAGCTATGATTATACGTGTCAGGTCCGGGTTGCACCATTCCTAACGGGAAGGCTGCTCCGGGAAAAGTATGTCCGGTACCATCTGTTCCAATGAAAGGATCAACGAATTGGATATAATTGTTGTCAGGTGACTTTATAAGTTTCTGTTTGCAGCTCAATGCTCCTAAGAGAAAGACTGCGAGAATTGATATTAATCTAATTTTCATTCTTCTGTATTAGTGCTGCTAACAGCGGGCTCAGTGGCGGCAGGTGACAGGGCACTTAATCGGGATAGGGCGGGGCCTCACGACCCCGCTCCTCCCACACCACCGGGCATA
>CAZVSL010000173.1:0-11055 GCA_964629935.1 uncultured Calditrichaceae bacterium
ATTCGAACCTCCGAAGGCTACGCCGACAGATTTACAGTCTGTTCCCTTTGGCCACTCGGGTACCTCTCCATGGGCAAAAAAAGAGCCACCAGCAGGAGTCGAACCCGCGACATCCTCATTACAAGTGAGGCGCTCTACCAACTGAGCTATGGTGGCGTAAAATATTAAAAATCAATCTATTAATCTTCTAAACTATAGGCGATTTAGCTAGAGAAAATACAGCCTTCTAATATAGAAATTAAAGCCCAATTGTCAAGTTTTTTTTAATGGGCTGCAAAAAATCAACGCAACCGCCATTCTGTGGCGCCGGGCTTGTCCTCAAGAATGATGCCTTTTTCCTTAAGCTGATCACGGATCATGTCTGCCACTTTCCAGTTCTTTTCAGATCGCAAGGTGTTCCTGACCGTAATCAGCAGTTCAACCAGATCGCCGACCAACTCTGCTTCCATTCCCGTTTCATCCCTGTCGATGATACCAAAAAACGAGTCAATCGCGTCGAACTCATCTCTGATGCCGCGCAACAATGCAAGATTGGGCGATGATCCCTGAGTGGCCAGAATCGTATTGCCCTCGCGCACCATCTCGAATAGCTTGGACAGTGCCACAGGTGTGTTGAAGTCATCCTTCATCGCTGCCACAAGCTCCGTCTTGGCGGCTCCAAGTTCTTCCGGTAGTTGGGCCACCGTCCCATGACTTCGTTCAGCGGTGGATATCAGGTTGTTCAGCTTGTTATAAAATATCTGCAGCCGCGCAACCGCACTCCTTGCAGATTGCAGTCCCTCTTCGGTTAAGTCGATAGGGTTGCGGTAATGCTTCTGCAGAAAGAACAAGCGGATTTCAGGGCCGGAATACTTCTGCAAGACTTCACGGACGGTACGAAAGTTCCCCAGCGACTTGGACATCTTGTCTCCATCTATCTGCAGGAAACCATTGTGCAGCCAATACCGCACAAATTGTTGCCCGGTCGCGCACTCACTTTGAGCAACCTCGTTCTCATGGTGAGGAAAAATAAGATCCGTGCCGCCAGCATGAATGTCAAAAGTTTCACCGAGGTGTTTCATGGACATCGCGGAACATTCGATGTGCCAGCCGGGTCTTCCCGGCCCCCACGGGCTTTCCCAGGCTGGCTCGCCGGGTTTCTTTCCTTTCCATAGTGCAAAATCAAGCGGATTTCGCTTTTGCTCATCCACAGCGATGCGGGCGCCGGCACGCAGCTCGTCTGTCTTCTTGCCCGAAAGATGGCCATATCTTTCAAACTTCTTGACTTCAAAGAAGACACTGCCGCCAGAGGAATAAGCAAATCCCTTATCTACCAGTTTTTGGATCACCTCGATGATCTTGTCAACATTTTCGGTAGCGCGCGGATAAACGGTGGCCGGTTTGACACCAAGCCTTTGCAAATCATCGAAAAAGGCAGCACTGAACTTGCTGGTAATGTCATTAACGTCAGCCTTGCTCTCAGCAGCGCGCTGGATAATGCGGTCGTCGATATCGGTTAAGTTCATTACATAGGTCACGTCAAAGCCCAGAAACTCAAAGAATCGGCGCAGAACATCAAACACGATAAATGCGCGTGCGTTACCAATATGAATGTAATCGTAGACTGTGGGACCGCACATATAGAACTTGACTTTCCCTTTTTCAAGCGGGATAAATTCTTCTTTGCGGCGGGTCATGGTGTTGTAAAGCATCAAAGACATTTGCCAGCCTCTCAATTAATCTACCAGACTCTTGATAAACGTGATTACCCTGTCCTTCCCGAGTATCTCCGCGACCCTGGCCAGCTCCGGACCGTGTATCCGGCCCGTGAGAGCAACCCTAATTGGCATCCATAGATCCTTGCCCATAATACCTGACTCCTTCTGCACCTTCTGCATAACGGTACGGAACACCGAGGAATCGAGTGTATCATACTCATATAAATAGCGGAGAAAGGCCCAATATATTTTCTGGGATGAATCCCGCGAAGCAATAGCAATCGCCTCGCCATCCTTCGGTTGCATAACTTCCTGATAAAAGGGCTCGACCAGCATCGGCAGTTGTTCCAGGCGTACTACACTGTTTTGAACCAGCTCGAGCACCTGTCGCAACTTTCCTTCATCACCAACATCGATCTGGCTTTTTTCAAGAAATGGTCTTGCAGCCTGTACAAATTCTTCAATTGAGAGTTGCCGGATGTAGTGTGCGTTCACCCAATCCAGCTTTGTCATATCAAAGATAGCAGCGGAGTTCGACATGCGGTCAAAGCGAAACTGCTCTATGAGCTGCTTTCGAGATAATATTTCCTCTCCTGAAGCTGACGACCAGCTCAGCAAACTGAGGTAACTAAGCAACGCCTGCGGCAAATATCCCTTGTTTCGGAACTCCCTGATGGATATTGCACCTTGACGCGACGAGAGAGGCGTTCGATCAGGGTTTAGAATCATCGCCAGGTGAGCGTATCCTGGAACAGCATAACCAAGCGCCTCGCAGATGGCGATCTGTTTTGGCGTATTAGAGACATGGTCATCGCCGCGGATAACATGGCTAATCTTCATCAGAGCGTCGTCAACGGCAGCGGCAAAGTCACAGGTTGGCGAGCCATCGGAGCGCATCAGCACAAAATCGCCAATGCTATTGCTGTCAAAAGATAGTCTACCCTGGACGAGATCGTGCCATTCCGTTCTGCTTTCTGTGTAATGAAAAAACCAGGCCGGCCGATAACCAGCGCGTTCACACGCGTTGCATTCTGCCTCGGTTGCTTCCAAATCGCTTCTTTTGTAAGGCGCGGATTGTCCCCGCTCAACTGCGGCCATACGTATCGATTCAAGCTCAGCAGCGGACTTGATGCACGGATAAGCCTTGTCTCGCCTTCTTAGTTCTGCAAGCTGCGATTCATAGATTGCCGCTCTTTCCGACTGGCGATATGGTCCCAAATCTCCCGCTAGCCCCGGGCCCTCGTCCCAATTCAACCCGAGCCATGCCAGGTCCTGCATCAACGCTTGCTCAAACTCGGAAGCGGAGCCTTCAGGGCCGCTATCCTCTATGCGCAGAACAAACTCGCCTCCCTGCTGTCGTGCAAATAGCCAATTGATAATCACCATACGTACGTTGCCAATATGCAAGTACCCTGTTGGACTTGAAGCGAATCGAACCCGTACAACCGATGCCATTCTTATCCGTATCTATTTTCTTTTACCAGTACAATGGCGTAGGCCGCCAATCCTTCATTGTGTCCAAGAAAACCAAGTTTTTCGTTTGTGGTGGCCTTCACTGAAATCTGGCTTTCCTCCAGGGCAAGGGCCTGGCCAATGTTTTTGCGCATCGCCCTGACATACGGTGCAAGCCGGGGCCTCTCCAATACTATCGTGGAATCGACGTTGGCTATTTGATAGCTTTTCTCGGCCACCATCCGCGCAGTATGCTTCAACAACTCCAAACTCGAGATTCCGGAAAACTGCGGGTCTGTATCCGGGAAATGCTGTCCGATATCACCCAGGGCGAGACTTCCGAGCAATGCATCCGCAATCGCGTGGCACAAGGCGTCTGCGTCGGAATGACCGAGCAGGCCTAATTCAGACTCGACTTCCACGCCACCCAGAATCATTTTTCGGTCGCGCACCAGTTTATGGACGTCGTATCCAAATCCGATTCGCATTAATCTGATTCCTTTAGAAGGAGCTCCGCGAGCATCAAGTCCGTCGGCACGGTGATCTTGATATTGCTATTTTCTCCCATTACTATCTTCACCCGATGACCTATTCGCTCAACCAACGCGGAATCATCAGTTTGATAAATCCCGTTATTGAAAGCGCTCTCGTATGCCTTGCGCAACAAATCCGCTGCAAAAACCTGCGGCGTTTGCACGGACCAGAGCAGTTTCCGGTCCAGCGTCTGTTTCACAAATCCGTCGGCCTCTGACTTGATCGTGTCTCTTGGGGGCACAGCGAGAATTGCTGCGCCGTGCTGTTTGCCGGCCACGATGACTTCCTCGAGTTTGGCCTTCGAAACAAAGGGCCGGACGGCATCGTGCACGAGCACGATTTTCGTCTGGCCCTCAAGTGATTGCAGCGCTTTGAAAACAGAATCCTGGCGCTGACTGCCGCCGACTACGATTTTCGTAACCTTTCGCAAACCGAATTCATCGACGATATCTGCCGCGTGAAATTGCCAGTCTGTGGATGCCACCAAAATTACGTCGTCGACGGCCGGGCATTGCTCGAATTTAAACAATGTGTAGTATAGTATCGGCTTACCGAGCACCTTCCGGAATTGTTTCGGCGCCTCCCCGCCGATGCGATTCCCGCGGCCGGCAGCGACAATTATAGCAGAGGTACGCAAATCACTACTTGCTTAGATGATCAACATGGCGTCACCGTAGCTATAGAAGCGGTATTTCTCCCTGATAGCTTTTCGGTACGACTTAAGCACAAAATCGCGTCCGCCGAACGCACACGTCAACATCAGCAACGTTGAGCTCGGAAGATGGAAATTCGTCAACAGGCAATCAACGATTTTGAAATCATAGGGCGGATAAATGAATTTATCTGTCCACCCTCTGGCAGGCTTCGCCAGACCTTCTGAAGTCACCGCTGTTTCCAACGCTCGCGTTGTACTTGTACCAACAACAAAAACGCGGCCGCCTTCTTTTTTCGCCTGATTGATAGCTTTTGCTGTTTCCGGGTACACTTCATAGTACTCCGAGTCCATCTTGTGGCGGCTCAAATCTTCAACCACCACGGGTCGAAAGCTGCCGAGGCCGAGATGAAGCACCACCGGCACAATTTTGACGCCCTTTTGCTCAATTTTCTTAAGCAACGGTTCCGTGAAATGCAGTCCGGCAGTTGGCGCTGCAACCGCACCTCTGACCTTAGCAAACACAGTCTGATACCGTTTCTTGTCAGAGGGCTCCGGCTCGCGGTCGATGTAAGGCGGCAGTGGCGACTGACCGATCTTGTCCACGATGTCAAAGAAGTCGCCATCATAGTTAAATCTGACAACGCGGCCACCAGAGACAGTGTTATCGATGACATCGCAAAACAGCTTATCATTCACTGAAAGGCGGTTGCCAACCCGCACCTTGCGCGCCGGTTTAACCAGGACCTCCCACAATCCGTTTTCCAGCTCGCGCAGAAGGAAAATCTCGACCTGGGCATCCGTCTTGTCTTTTGTTCCCATCAAGCGCGCCGGAAAAACTCTGGTCTCGTTCACAACGAGGCAGTCATTCTCATTGAAGTATTCAACCACGTCAGAAAAGACCCGCTGTTCGATGCTCTGTTCTTCGCGGTTGAGCACCATTAGTCTGGACTTGTCCCGTTTGTCGCTTGGGTACTGAGCAATTAGCTTCTCAGGTAATTTGTACTTGAAATCAGAAAGCTTCATTTAGCTTCTCCTATTAACTTAATCGCAAAAAACCTATACTGGCCAGCTAAGAAAGCTTATTGGAGTTTGTATGGTTGCGTCATGATCAAAAGAGCTTTTGTTGCTGAAACCCCTTGCCTTTTATCTTGCCAAAATGGCGATATGTGAGCTCGGTTACCACACGCCCGCGTGGCGTGCGTTGCAGCAAGCCTTCCTGGATGAGATAGGGTTCGTAGATCTCTTCCAGCGTCTCACCTTGCTCGCCAATGGCCACTGCCAGCGTACTGATGCCAACCGGGCCGCCGTTAAATTTTTCCAGCATCACACGCAGAATCCGCTTATCCATCTCATCCAGACCGAGATGGTCGACATCGAGACGATTCAAAGATGCTTCGGCGATATCCTTTGTTATCCTGCCATTGCCCTCGACCTCGGCGAAATCCCGCACACGTCGCAACAAGCGATTTGCAATGCGGGCTGTGCCACGGGAGCGCCGGGCAAGTTCATAGCCAGCGTCCTCATCCATATCCACGCCCAGGATTCGCGCCGAACGCACAATAATCTTAAGCAGCTCTTCGGGCTTGTAAAAGTCCAGGCGATTCACCACACCGAAGCGCGAACGCAGCGGCGAGGTCAGCAGGCCGGCCCGAGTGGTTGCGCCTACGAGTGTAAATTTCGGCAACTGTATTTGGATGGACCGGGCGTTGGCGCCCCGGTCGATGATGATATCGAGTTTATAATCTTCCATTGCCGGATACAGATACTCTTCAACCACACGATTCAGGCGGTGGATTTCATCGATGAACAAGACGTCGCGTTCGCCGAGATTTGTCAGCAGGCCAGCCAGGTCAGCGGGCTTGTCGAGCGCCGGGCCTGACGTGACCTTTATGTTGGCGCCAAGCTCGGCGGCGATGATATGGGCCAGCGTGGTTTTGCCCAGGCCCGGCGGACCATAGAAAAGCACATGGTCCAGTGCCTCGTTGCGTGCCTTCGCCGCCCCGATGAACACGCGCAGATTCTCTTTGATGTTGTCCTGCCCGACAAAATCATCCATGCTAAGCGGGCGCAGAGTTGTGTCAAATTCATGCTCGCCTTCCATAGCCTCGGGAATTGTATTGCGCGTTTCATTCATGTGAGTCTACCGCAATTGGTTTACGCGGCTATGATGCCTTTTGTAGACATCGTCTTATCAGCTCATCCAGGGGCAAATCCGGCTCCCTGGCCAGGATTCTATTCAGGTTTCGTTCTGCATCTCCCCGGGAAACACCCAGGGAAGTCAAGGCCAGAACCGCTTCATCCAGCTTGCTGCTTTTTTCGCGAGATATCGGCGTTGTTGCGCCGGCGCCGTCTGTCACAACTTCGCCGAGTTTGTCTTTTAGCTCCAGGCATAATCGTTGCGCGGTTTTTTTGCCGATCCCGGGGAGTTGGCTAAGGCGGTCGATATCGCCGTCAACTATGAATTGCGCTAACTGCTCCATTGTCGATCCGGAAAGAACACCCAAAGCCAGCTTGGGCCCGACCCCTGAGACTGAGATAAGTTTGGTAAACATCCATTTTTCTCTGGCTGAAACAAAACCAAACAGAAGCAGTTGATCTTCCCGCACGTGTTGATGCGACAGCAAACGGACGCGCTGGCCAACCTCCGGCAAAGCTTCAAAAGTTGAGATGGAAATCATCAGTTCGTAACCGACGCCGTGCACATCCAGGACCACGCGCGTCGGCGACTTTTCAGCAATCTGCCCTTCGATATGGGCGATCATACCAGCCTTCCCGAGCGATGTATGTGACACAGAGCAACAGCAAGGGCGTCGGACGCATCCAGCGGCTCAGGTAGCTCATGCAAAGACAAAAGGTGACATAGCATTCTCTGGACTTGTTGTTTTGAAGCCGAACCGCTGCCTGCAATTGATAGCTTGATTTCCCTGGGAGAATATTCTGCTGCCGGTATTCTATGGTTCACTGCTGCAACTATGGCCACGCCACGGGCATGTCCCATCTTGATAGCAACTTTGGGGTTTTTCGCGTAAAACAGACTTTCAATTGCAAATTCATCGGGCTTATACTGCAGGACGATTCCGGATACGGTCTCATAAATGCGCTGCAACCGGTCGACAAATGCCACCGTGGACGGCAATTTCAAACAGCCATAATCCACAACGTTTGGACTGTCAGCCGTTTTCTCAATCACCCCGAAGCCCATCGCCAGACTTCCCGGGTCCAACCCCAAAACGCGCATGCTTGCCTCTATGAATTCATCTGCTCCATCACCGCCATATCTATATCAAAATTGGAATAGACCTGCTGAACATCGTCGTGCTCCTCAAGCAAGTCCATCACTTTCAGAACATGTTCGGCGTCTTTGCCCTCCACTGCGACTGTGCTTTTGGGGTGCATAGTTAAGCCATAAGAGTCAATCTTGATATTTCTGGCCTCGAGCCCTTGCCGAATATTTTCCAGGTCCTCTGTTGCGGAAGTGATCTCGAAATACTCATCTTCATTTTTCATATCTTCGGCGCCGGCTTCCATGACGATCATCAGAAGCTCTTCTTCATCCAGACCAGCGCCTGGCACTGTAATCAGCCCTTTTTTCTCAAACATCCAGGCCACCGCACCCGATTCAGCCAGATTGCCGCCATGCTTACTCAGCATGTGGCGCACGTCTGCCACCGTTCGCTTGCGATTGTCGGTCAGAATATCGATATAAATTGCGACGCCGCCCGGGCCGTAACCCTCCAAAAATCCGGACTCGTAGCTAACGCCCGGCAACTCGCCAGTGCCCTTCTTAATGGCACGATCGATGTTTGCAGAGGGCATGTTTGCCGCCCGCGCCGCCGCAATTGCCGTACGCAATCTTGGATTCGCATCTTCGTCTCCTCCACCCTCTCTTGCAGCGATCGTGATTTCTTTTATCAACCGTGTAAACGCTTTGCCTCGTTCGGCATCAACCTTTGCCTTCTTGCGTTTAATTGTGCTCCATTTTGAATGACCTGACATAACACCCTCCAAATGTTAACCTTAAATATAATAAAAATTTGGTCACAATCCAAGCTAAATTATTAAGTATAGACGGCTTCGCCTATCACATTTCAAATGGTTTTGTGAGCCTTTATATAGAAAAAGCCAGCCCCTTCACCACGGGCTGGCTTCGAATAGATTGCCTTACGGAGGTTCAAGAGACTTGCTTACAAGTCATCCATCCACTGGTAAGCCTTCTGCAGATTAACTTTTGTCCGCACAACCCAGGCATCTCGAAATCCGCGTTGAATGGCAAGTTGTTGTACGTTTTCTGCATCATTCCAGTTCACAAAATCCCCTACCCGAACTTTGTAAAATGGCGGATCAAAGACGCGATAAACGTCGGCATCGAAACGTAAAACCGCCTCTCGTTGTGCGTTGCGAGCTTCTTCCGGATCGGTCGTCTGAACGATTTGAACACGGTACCCGTAGCCGATTGTATCGGACATGGCCGTGTCTGTCACTTGCAGAGCCTCATCCGGCTGGGATTGCGCCTCGCCTGTTTTTGGGACTTCGATGTCGTCATCGTTCAAATCCACAGGATCGAAATCCTCGCGCATGCCTTCGATGCCTCGCCCTTTCGCTTCTTTGCGCTCGCCCTTGCTCAATTTCTGGGACCCCCCACAGGCGAGCACAAAGACCATCAGGCTCAGGAGCATAAACTTGAAGGCTATCTTCGAATCGATTTGTCTCAATTTCATATCACTCCTTGTACTAAGTTGGGCCTGGTTAGTTCGGGCAAAGCCATCAGACCTAAGCCACGGAATTTTATTTTTCCTTCAAAGCGCTGATTATTTCCGGCACGACCTCAAAAAGATCGCCCACGACTCCATAGTCTGCAATATCGAAGATAGGTGCATGCGGATCTTTATTTATCGCAACTATGGTGCCGGAATTCTTCATGCCGACGATGTGCTGAATGGCGCCCGAGATGCCAACCGCCATGTAAAGTTTTGGCGCAACAGTCTGACCAGAGCTACCGATTTGACGGTCGAGAGGCAGCCAACCATCATCGCAGACCGGCCGCGAGGCTGCTATCTCTGCCTGCAAGGCGGCAGCAAGCTGTTTCATGAGCTCAAGATTTTCCTCCTTCTTGATGCCACGGCCGATCGAAACGATGCGCTCAGCTTTGCTCAAATCGACCTCCTGCTTGACGCCTTCGAATATCTCCAGGACTTTCGTGCGAACCGCAACCTCACCGAGAGAAACATCCGCCGGGCGCACAGAACCGGATACGCTGGTGTCGAGATTATCGGCATTGAAAGCGCCGACTTGGAAGCTCACCAGATGCGGTCCGTCGCCTTCGAGGGTGAAATCAGCATCTATTTTGCCCTGGAATACTTGACGCACAAACACTGGCACGCCGTCTTCTATCTTGTAGCGCACGCAATCGCTCACCAGCGGTTTGCCGAGTGCAGCAGCCAGTTTCGGGGCAAAATCACGCACCATATAGGTATGGCTAAACAGCACGTACTGCGGCGATTCCTGCTCTATGATTTGCTTGAGCGCCGCGGAGTATGCGTCCGGTGTGTAGTGCATTAGCTTTTCATCATCGACGGCAAGAACTTCCTTGACACCTTTCGAAGACAGATTCTCAGCCAAATCGCCGATATCCTTGCCCAGAACTACGAGTGCAGGCTCTTTACTCAAATGCTTGCCCAGCTTCTGTGCTGCGACCACGGCTTCCAGCGTTGACCGATTGAGCTCACCATCTCTCTGCTCAGCTACGACAAGTATATCAACACTCATTATGTAACGCTCCTTAATCGTCTAAGTTCTTAGCTTGAATGATTCCTGAACCGAAAACCGGAATTCGAAAATCGTGACGTGCATCACCTCCGGTTTCCGAAATGCGATTCAAATCATGCTTTGCAAGGCAATTTCAGGTTAGAAAACTTTGGCTTCATTTCTGAGCTTATCCACAAGTTTGGCTGCAACCTCCTTCGGGTCGCCTTCCAGCAGCTCTGCCTGTTTGGTCTTTTTCGGCACGTAGAGTCTGTGGAACTTCAGACCGGAGGCGCCATCTTTAACGTCATTTTCGGATAAACCAAGATCGCCCAGCCCCATGCTCTTGATTTCCTTTTTCTTTGCCATCATTATGCCTTTGATGGTGGCATAGCGAATCTGGTTGATACCGGACTGAATTGTGAGCAATGCTGGCAGCGGAAGCTCAACCCATTGAAACCAACCGCTTTCCAATTCCCGTTTGACTTTGATGCCACCGTCGGTTTTCTGGATTTCCATTACGATTGTAGCATGGGGCAGTCCTACCGTCTCAGCCAGGACAACACCTGTTTGTGCAAAGCCATAGTCATCGCTTTGCAAACCGGCCAGCACGAGGTCGGGATTTTCTTGCTTGACAGCTCCGGCGAGAACCCTGGCGTTGATAAAAGGGTCCATAGTGGTGAAATCTGAATCATCTATGTGCAGCGCCCGGTCTGCACCCTTTGCCAGCCCCTGCTTAATCGCTTCCTTCACACGTTCCGGGCCCATGGTCAGGATTATGACTTCGCCGCCATGTTCTTCTTTCAAGCGCAGAGCAGTTTCGAGGGCATAGTGGTCACTTTCGTTGATCTCATAACTCAGCTCATCCTCATGTATCCACCTGCCATCATCTGTGATCTGCAACAATGAATCTTTAATAGGCACCTGCTTCATGCAAACTATAATCTTCACGGCAATCTCCTTTTTGGTTCTCGT
>CAZVSL010000174.1:0-11054 GCA_964629935.1 uncultured Calditrichaceae bacterium
CCAGCTTTGCGATAAACTCGTCAATATAGTCACTATGCTCGCGAAACGTGTAACCGATGTCCGGTTTGTCCGATTTGCCCATGCCGATCAAGTCCGGGGCAATGGCGCGGCCATGCGGCAGCACATGCGGTATGATGTTGCGCCACAAATAGCTCGAGGTCGGATTGCCATGCAGAAACAGAAACGGCTGGCCCTTGCCCTCGTCGACATAATGCATCCTGGAATGTTTTACATCGAGATATTTTGATTCAAATGGAAATTCCGCTGAGACCATGGATTCCCTCCATCTGCCGGTTATTATCCTGCCATTTTTGATAGCGCAATGCGCGCCAGAGCTTCCCACTTGTCTGCATACACAGATGGGATACAGAACCAGGCCGCCATGGGAGGCTTGTTATTAAACGGACTCAAAAGGCTGTAAGTATCTATGCCAT
Organism: uncultured Calditrichaceae bacterium; assembly: GCA_964629935.1. GTDB lineage: Bacteria > Zhuqueibacterota > Zhuqueibacteria > Oceanimicrobiales > Oceanimicrobiaceae > CAZVSL01. The sequence continues at coordinate 435 of CAZVSL010000174.1, forward strand.
GGGCTTTCGGATCGAAATCCTTGCCAAGCTTGAAGACCATCTCATCTTTGCCGGCATAGAAGGCAAAAACTCTGCCTTTGTAGTTCAAGCCGGGATGAGACATCATCTTTCCTAAATCGACATTATCGGACTCTCGATACAGCTTATCAGCAATAGCTTGAAACAGGACGCGCAAGTCTTCCATTCGTCTCCTCCTGCTGGCTGCAAAAATCTAATCCACGCCACCTCCGTAAAGTGCTAGTTTGAGAAATGCGTTCATGCGCTTGCCAGCCAGATAATAAGTCATGATCCGATCAATCAGATAAGGCTCCAGAATTAATGTGGCGTCAATCTCAGCATAATAATGAAATTGTTTGTTAGCGATCAATGGCTGGCGTTCAGCAACTTCTTTGAATTCTGGCGGCAACCGCTTGTGCTTTTCACCGGGTAAGGTACCGAATTTCTCTTTGAAATCTTCGTCATTCAGCAGTGCATCGAATCCATCCAGATCGTGAGCAATAGCCGTCCGGATCCTCAACAGTTGCTCTTTGTCAGGGGAATAAGCGCCGCCGGCAAACAGAAGGTTCCGTGTATCAATACGCACAAAGCTGCCCGGCCGACTCTTGTCCTTGCGGCCTGCCGCTGAAATGAACGCGCCGACATAAGTGTGGTAAGGCGTCTTGTCCGGGGAAAAGCGTATGTCGCGATTAATACGCATGACCGCATCTTTTGCCGTGATGTCCACATCTGGCTCGTGTTCACGCACACGCTTGATCAAAGCATTTGTGAATGCAGCGAAGGGCTCTTTCACCGACTTTTCGTACCTCTTACGATTGGCCTGAAACCATTCTCTGTTGTTATTCTCAGAGAGATCATCAAAGAAATCAAAGAAATCTTGAGTGAAATGGGACATGGAACTATCCTGTCAAAAAGTTCACGCCTACAAATTCGTGCAGCTCGCTCAGCGGCGCCGCTACGTCTGACTGGTCAACATCCATTGGATGCCATATTTGTCCGCGATCATACCAAAACGGGAACCGGAATCGGAATTGTCGAGAGGCATGACTATTTTGCCGTCCTTCGATAGCTTGCCAAATACCATTTCCAGCTCCTCAAATTCAGAAAAATTGACCAACATGGCGAAATTACTACCGACTTCTATTTCGTATGGCGGCACACTATCCGAGGCCATGAAATCGAGTCCATTTGCCCGAAACTCGGAATTGAATACCCTCTGCTTGTGCTCGTCTGCGACATCCATCGGGGAATCTGCAAAAGTCTGCATCAGGGCGATTTCGCCATCAAAGCAGTCCCGGTAAAACCTCAGAGCTTCAGCGCATTTTCCGGAGAAGATAAGATAGGGCCTTACACTTTTCATGATTTTCTCCGTTTAGGTTAACGTGGTAGGTATTATTGCGCAAAGGGCGATGACTTCACCGCGCGTGCGCGCCACATGACAGGTTGAATCAAGCTGAGCGGACTCAATGCCTGACGCTCTCTCCCAGGAGATGACTGTCGTCTCCCGGGAGAATCGCCTGAACGCGCACCTTTTTTGCGGCCCCGCGCGCTGCTGTCTATCTGAGTGAATGAAACGCTACGCGGTTGCCCTCTGTGTCTTTGAAAATGGCAAAATAACCGACCTCATCCGAGATCTTGGTCTTCTGAAGCATCACCTCTCCACCTGACTTTTCCACGCGCGAGAGGGGTGTATTGAGATCGTCACCACCGTTGAGATAGATCAGCGCGCCGTCCGCTGAAGGTTTGTAGCCCTCGCCATAGCAGACCGCCCCGGCCACACCGCCATCCTGAGCCGGAAAGAACGCCATCTTCGTGCCCATGATTTCGTTCAGCGGCATCTCGCCATCGAGCACCTGACTGTAGAACTTTACCGCACGATCAAAGTTTGCTGCCGGTATCTCGAACCAGTTAATTGCATTTGCCATCTCAGATACCTCCTTTGAAAATGTTGTGAATGGGTCGTTACCTCTGGAACATTTGCGCAAATGTTGGCCAAACATACGCTGATTGGCTGTAAGAATCAAGTTCAATTGCTTCAAAATCGTAGTTGTCTATTTTGTTATTATTCAATATATTCAATATAATTTTGTTATCTCAGTAAAGCGAAAACGTAAGTTTCTATGATAAAAAAGGGTAGCCTGTTTTTCCTGATCAAATCCTTGACAAAGTCTGAGAAACGCTACTTCAAGCTGTTTGCTGCCTCGGACCGCGACAGCAACTATTTGCAATTGTTCGACTACATCGATCGGCAGTCGGACTATGACGAGGCGGCGGTAAAACGCCGTTTCAGGGGACAAGCATTTGCAAAGCAACTGCATGTCACAAAAATCTATCTCAGCAAACTCATTCTAAGGAGCTTGAGAAACTATCACGCGAACACATCGAAGTACGCAGAACTGAAAGATTTGCTGCGTGACATCGAGATATTACACCGCAAGGAATTGCTGGACCAATGCACCGTCGCCATCGAAAAGGGGATTCGCATTGCGAGAAAATATGAACGGCAGTATGATTTGCTCGAGTTGCTGGCATGGAAACGCCGTGTGCTGCTGCAACGCCATGGCCCCGCTCAGGCGCAGGAAGTTGTCAACGCAGTTTTAGAACAGGAAAAAGATGCCTTAGCGAAAACACAAATACTGCACGAATATTGGCGTCTGACCATAAACATGTTCGATGTTCTCAGACCTGCCATGGAAGGCGAACGCGGCGGCGACCCAATCAAAAACAATGTCTTGCTGAATGACCCGTCCCGCGCGGACACATTGCAGGCCCGCATTCTTTACCATCATATTCGCTACGCATATCACACAGTCACAGGCGCTGCCGACGCTGCGGAACAAAACATTACGGAATTGATCTCGACCATCGAATCCTATCCTGAAATGATCAAAGAGGATCCGACTTCATATATTACAGCCATCAACAACAAGATCGGGCTTTGCTTACAGTACCAGCGGTACAGTGAGATCCCCCCACTGCTGGCCAAGATCAAAGCCATTCCTGAAACATACAACATCAAAAAGCAGAGTCCGGGCGCTGTCAGGTTATTGCTGCGCACCTTTAACCTTGAACTCGAGTGGTATCGTGACACGGGACAGGTAGAGCGCGGCATCGCGCTCTCCGGGGAAGTTAAGCAATTTATCGAGCGACATGCCAGAACTGTTACCGATGATTATAAACTTTTGTTTCTTTATCAGTTTGCCTACATGCACTTCATGCAACGGGAATATCAGCAGTCGCTGGTTTGGCTCAACGAAATCCTGCGCACCAATTTCGGCACGGTTCGCGATGACATCCAGAGCTTTGCCCAGTTGCTCAATTTGATCATCCACTATAAGCTCGGCAACACATTTGTGCTCAAATATGCCGTCGACTCCTGCCGGCGTTTTCTCAAGAAAAAGCGCGATCTATACCAATTTGAGAAAGCGTTGCTGCGTTTCTTTTCAAGCGTAAGCATGGCCGCGCCGGACAAACATCGGTTGCTGCTACAGAAGCTAAAGCAGGAGTTGTTTGCCGGTGCAAGTGAGGGTGAAGTCAGAAGTGCCCTTGATTATCTCGATTTTGAGACTTGGTTGGAGGAAGAGCTTGGAGCAGAATGAATGACATCATAGCCATCAATATGCAAAAATGACTTGCCATTCTACCTGGAATTTGTCCTGGTGGCATATATGGCACTATCCATTATCCTGATGTGTGCGTTCTGTTGTTCTCATTCATGCGATGCCTTAAAGTCATCGGATGAATAGCATTTTCTCAAGTCCAAATGTTTCTGTCCGATAACTTTCTTAAACAAAATGTGGAGGAAGTTAAGCGGATGAAACAAACAAGATTTGCTGCTCTGTTGTCCCTTCTGATCATCATCTTTCTGCTTCACACCGCGTTGCACGCGCAGCTCAGTGCACCGGACGCGGAGAGCGTGTATGGCAGTCGTATCAATGCCATCACCGGCATTGCAGTCAACCCTGAGACCAGCAGAATCTTCATCGCAACCGAAAGCGCCAACTCTCTATTCTATGCGGATGTCGCTGTCAATGCGACACCCCCTGTTTTCGGTACATTTGAAGTTATGCCCGGCATCAATGCCGCTGCCGGTTACGGGTCGGGCATAAGGCAAATAGCAGCTCACGATTCATCCGGAATGCTTTTCTTTCTCCACAATGACGGCTTGCTCAGCAGCCACCCAACTTCGAGTGCGGTCAGCACCATCCAGGCTGGGCATTTCTCCGGACTCTTGATTCATGATTCATCCATCTTCTTCGCGACGGGTGGATTCTTGTACTTTGGCACCCTGGATACTTCCGGTGCATTCACCAATGGCGTGGGCGCGCCGTTATCCGCGCCAGCATTCGGCGGCCAAATGACGCTCTGTGTTAACCCGCAGGACAGCACCATATTTGTCTTTCGTGAAGATGTGACGCCAGCGCTGTACCAATCCAGCGTGCCCCATGATCAAATCGACGGTTCCACAACGTTCACAGATATATCGCCAGCCTCCCTGAGCGCCAGCGTGCAATGGCGCGCATTTGGCATCGCGCCCGATGGTCGCTTGTTCATCGCGGGCTCAGACAACACCGGCAAGCAAATTGCCTATTCTGACGACGGCATCACCTGGAACAGCTATGCGGTGGGCATCCAGGGCGTTGCGGGCGCCAACCTCGCCTTCGGCGGCGACTCCACCAGCTATCACGTTTATTTTGCCTCGGTCTACAATAGCAACAATGGCCTGGCTGGCAGTTGGGAATCTTTCGGTAATCCCGGCGGCTGGCAAACGCATCCCAATGACGGCGCCGTCTATGCCGATCCCGTGAATCCGGCTATCGTCTATATGACCACGGACCAGGGCATCGGCGCTTCGCTCGACTATGGTTCGACTATCTTTGAAATTGATGATGGTGTTGAGGCTGTGCAGGTGCACGGTTTTGACATGAGCGCAGACAAAAACATCGGCTGGGTCGCGTCCAAGTCCGGCATTCGCAAAGTGACGAACTATCTGAGCACGCCGCTCTGGACCAACGCGATTTTCCCGAACACAGACGGCTCACCCTATTACTCCGTCTCCATGAATCCTCAGGACACAAGCTCCGTGTATGTCAGCAATGTACGCGTCTACAAGACCCACGACGACGGTACGCACTGGCAGCAAGTTTTCTCACCTGAGCACGCGCCCTATAGCTTTAGCAGCTTCGGAACCAGAGCGCTGGCCATCGAAGTCTGCGACTACGACACCAACATCGTATTCGCCGGCTATGAAATTCAAGGCACGGACCACGGCGGTCTGTTCTACTCTATGGATGGCGGACAAACCTGGGACCAGTTGCTCGTGGAAGCTGCAAGCATTGGCCAGGATGTAGACGTCTTCGATGTCGTATTCAATCTCGAGGGCGCGGATACAGTTGCTTATGTCGGCGTGGAATACGATCTGGATAGCCCACAGGGACGAAGTGTCTACAAAATCACCAGGGCTGGCGACGCATGGAATGTAACGCAAGACATGGCTGCCGGCCGCACCAGCACCGGCAGCCTGATCGTGGCTACTATCCGCGATCTTGAAGTCAGCACAACCGGCGATACGGTCTTTGCCGCTGGCACAGATGCCGGCGTCAACCATCCTATCGCATACTATAAACCGCTCAATACCACAGGGGTGTGGACGCCGTTCACCACCAGCGGCTTCCCGACCGGCGGCACGGAAGCCACTGCCATAACCATTGGCAGAGACACGGTGTATTGTGCGGTCGACAACGAAATATATCTGTACCCTGTCAGCTCCTCTTCTTCCTGGACGCTAGGCTACGCTTACCCGGTGGGCCAACGCATCAATTTCTTGTATTTTGATGACCTTCTTGTCGGAACGGAAACGGGACTGTATGGCCACCTTGGGGCTGGCGGGGTTACAGATGTGTCTACACCCACTATCGTCACACCAGAAGCTTTCACCCTCAGGCAAAATTATCCGAACCCTTTCAATCCCGGCACAACCATCGCGTATGAGCTGCCTGCAGAGGCCAATGTAACCATAAGGGTATACAACATCCGCGGAGAGCATATTGTCACGCTAGCCGAGGGTGTGAAGAGGGCAGGCGCCCATACCATCGAATTCAACGGAAGCAGCTTGCCGAGCGGCCTGTACTTCTACACCGTTGATGTGGGACATTTGCGACAGACGAAACGTATGTTATTGCTGAAATAGAAATGTGTGACTCTCATAGAGGCGCCCCGTTCAGATGAGCGGGGCTTTTTTTTTGAAGGATGATAGCAAAAATATGCACAGATTTGGGTTTCTTATATCTTTGATTTGTCCGAAACACCGCCAATCACCTGGCCCGGAGACTCAGGCTTTCTTCGCCACTTTCCTCCCCAAACAAACCAACCGCAAGATTTCCAAACTCTCATAGTCGATCTTTTCCTGAAATGCTTCATAAGCCGGTTTCAAGAACTCGTGGCCGTGCACGTCAAAATGGTTGAGAACCGCGCGCTTTTCTGCTTCGCTCAATTCAGGCAGACCGTAGAGGTATTCAACGCGGCGGGAATCCAGGGAATGGCCGTGCTCCAAGTACTGAATCAAATGCTTGATAATGGTGCGCTCCTTGACTTTATGCATGGCAGCCAGGTCTTCGATGCTGCGGCCTTCGTTGAAGGCTTCACCGACTATGACAAATTTGCGCTTGCCGCCGGTTTGTTTACGCTCACGGGTCAGGGTGGCGGGCAATCTGCCTTTTTGGTATGTGCGGTCCTGAATATTTTTGCGTTTGCAATAACCGATAATATCGCTCAGGAATTTGGCGCCATAGTTATTGAGCTTCACTTTGCCCACACCCTGCATGCGGCTTAGATTCTCTGTTGTCTGCGGAAAATAACTGGCCATCTCAATAAGCGCACTGTCGGGGAAAATGACGTAGGGCGGCATTTGCTCCATTTCCGCCAGCTTTTTGCGCCGGCGCCGCAGACGGTCGAATAGCTCCTTGTCATACTCCAGCTCCTCGGTCTGCGCTGCCTTGTAGTCGATGCGCTCCTGCTGCACCCGGCCCATGACTTTTGCATCGTTGAACAATACTTCACGCGCTTTGTCTGTGAGCTTCAGGCTGCCATACTCCGGGTCCTGTTCCAGCAGCTCCTGCTGTATGAATTGTCGCGCAAGATGGTGCCACTGCTTCTTGCTATACTCGGTGCCGACACCATAGGTCGATAGATTTTGATGGCCGAATTTCAACACCTTGTGCGCGCTTGAACCGCGCAGCACATCGATGATGTGATTGGCGCCAAACATCTCGTTGGTGCGCTTAATACATGAGAAAAATTTCTGCGCCGCAATGGTGACATCTTCCTGCTTCTTGTCGCCGCTCAGGCAATTGTCACACATGCCGCAATTCTCAACCCGGTATTCTTCGCCGAAATAGCGCAGCAGCGGAATGCGGCGGCACATATCGGTTTCAGCAAATCGCAACATGGCGTTCAGATGTGTCTGCGCCACCATGCGCTCCTGTCCCTCTTTCTGATCGATGAGAAAACGAATCTTCTGCGTGTCGCCGTAACCGAACAGCAGCAGACACTCCGAACGCAGACCATCACGCCCGGCGCGGCCGATTTGCTGGTAGTAACTTTCGATATTTTTGGGCAAATCAAAATGGATGACGAAGCGCACGTTCGGTTTGTTGATGCCCATGCCAAACGCAATAGTAGAGACGATGATCTGCACATCAGCACGGATGAATAACTCCTGATTGCGTTTGCGCTCGATATCGCTCATCCCGGCGTGATATGGTTTGACCGAAAACCCCTCTTCGTTCAAAAATTCTGCCAGGTCATCGACCTGCTGGCGCGAGAAACAATAGATGATGCCTGACTTCTCCGGATATTCCTGCAGAAATTCAATAGTTTGAATCGCCGGGTTCTGTTTTGGAACCACGCGCAGGAAAAGGTTGGTGCGATTGAAAGAGGCCAGATAGCTATTGGATTGGCTGAAGCCGAGCGTCAACTTGATGTCCTGCTGCACGCGCCGGGTCGCCGTTGCGGTCAAGGCGATGCAAACAGCCTGCGGATACTTGCGCCGGGCCTCGATGAGCTTGCGGTATTCCGGGCGAAAGTCATGTCCCCATTCGGAAATGCAGTGGGCCTCATCGATGGTAAAGCAGTCGATTTTCTGGGTCGACAACAGCTCCTGCACGCGCGAGGTCAGAAGCGTTTCCGGCGCAACATAAAGTAGTCTGGCGCGGCCGGACTGCACCCTTCCGATGTTGTGCTGATACTCCTGCGGCGAGAGCGAGCTGTTCAGGTAAACGGCGTCGACGCCCAGGGCGTTGAGCTGCTCCACCTGATCTTTCATCAGGGAAATCAGCGGTGAAATAACCACAGTCAGACCGTCAAAGATGAGCGCCGGAATCTGATAGCAGATAGATTTGCCGCTACCGGTGGGCATGATCGCCAGCGTGTCACGCCGGTTCAGGACATTGCTGATGACCTCCTGTTGCAGCGGCCGGAATTCATCATAACCGAAAACGGTTTTCAGCAGTTGCTGAGCTTTGTCAATCATCGTTTATTCTGTTATGTGAAAGAAATTCATTCAGATGGCTATCATTGTGAATAGAAGCAGGATTTAACTTGCTGCCGGGCTTACCTGTCCAGTTCTTTTCTCACTGCAACCGCAAGCTCCCGCATGGTCATCGGTTTTTGAATAAACGCGCCGGCGCCAAGCTCCATGGCCTTGCGTATGCGGTCGGAGGCGGCGTATCCTGAGACAATGATTGTCTTTTGTCCGGGGTGCAGCTCAGTGAGCCGACGCAAGGTTTCGGCGCCGTCAATGCCAGTCATCATCATATCCAGCACAACGAGGTCACACTGGCCGTTGGCTAGAAACACAAGCGCATCTTCGCCGCTGCTAACCGTGTAGGTATGATAACCGAGTCGCCGCAACAACAAATCGGTGACGCGCCTCTGGATAATGTCATCATCCACAATGAGAATGGTTTCGTCGCCGCCCAAATAGTCCTCGTGCACGACCGTATCTTGCCGAATCGCGTACGGGCTGACAGGAAAGTACAGGGAGAATGAGGCGCCGGTTCCCACTTGACTTTCTGCCGACACATGTCCCCGGTGGTCCTGCATGATGCCATGGACAACACTCAGCCCGAGCCCGGAGCCGCTACCTCTGGCCGTTCGTTTGGTCGTAAAGAAGGGGTCGAATATCTTCTCCAACGCATTGTCCGGGATGCCTGATCCTGTGTCTGAAATCATCACTTTGACATAGTCATCTTTTACCGGACCGGCCAGGCTGGCCTGCGCTTCAGTGCGAGACACGCCTGCCGTTTCGATGGTTAAAGTGCCGCCATTTGGCATTGCCTCTGCCGCATTATTCAACAAATTGACAAAAACGCGCGCTAATTGACTGCGGCTTCCTCTGATATATTTTAGCTCAGAACTCAGTTTCCACTCAACCTCAATTACATCAGCCAGATGACTCGATGCAACTATTTCCCGCACAAAGCGATTCACATCGATTTGCTCCATGGCATAATGACCACGGCGTCCCAGGGACAGAAGTTGCTGACTGATATCAGCAATGCGCTCAGAAGCGACTTCCATTTCCTGCAGCATCTCAAAAGCCGGTTGGCTTGGCGGTATCTCCTGCCGCAGCAGGGCGGGATAAGCTGTGAGGGGCGCAAGCCAGTTATTCAGATCGTGCGCTACCTGACCGGCCACACGGCCAGCCGTCTCCAGGCGCTGGGCGCGTGACAAATCCTGTTGCAGACGCCTGCGCTCACTGATGTCACGGCAGACCAGGCGGATGGTCAGCAGTCGACCATCTTCGTTGGAGGACAAAGAGAATTTTTTCGAAACCCAGACGATTTCTCCGTCAGCAGAGACCAATCTGATTTCGAAGTTCTGCGCTGGCTGGCCGTGATTGCGCAATTTGGTCAGGAAGGTCTCCATCTTTTCCAGGTCATCGCCGTGCACGAATTCCAGGAGATGCTTACCCCTGAACGTGCTTTCGTCGTACCCCAGGCGTGTCAGGCAGCGGTGATTGAAATCCACGACGTTGCCTTCAGAATCGAGAATAATATACATGTCCGGGGCATTATCAAATAGGTCGCGGAATCGTTTTTCGCTTTCAAGCAGGGCGGTCTCTGCTTGTTTTCGTTGCGTGATATCGAGGCAGCTACCAACCAAACCGCAAACCTTTTGTGATTTATCGAGAACGGGAATGAGACGGTCATGGAGCCAAATATAGTCGCCGCCGGCAGTCCTGAATCGATATTCCAGCATCAAGGGTTTGCCGGCGTCGATTTTGGATAACTGCTCGTTCACGTGTGGCAGATCGGAAGGATGGATTCTGCTGTTCGAAAACTCACGTCCTTTGTAGAAATCCTCGGGCGCATAACCAGTCAAAGCCTTCACATTTTCACTGACAAAAACAGTGGTATATTGCGGAGGTGGGCCGCATTTGTAGATAAGAGCGGGACTGGCCCGCAGTATATCATCTATCCGGCGCTTGGTGCGCATCAACTCCTCTTCGGCGCGGACTCTTTCAACCTCCGCCGCGATGCGGTTGGCAAAGGTCTGGGGAATGTGCTCCGTGAGAGAAGTTGGCCGCAACGGCTCCGTATGCATGACTGAAATCAGCCCGAT
>CAZVSL010000175.1:0-11030 GCA_964629935.1 uncultured Calditrichaceae bacterium
TTGGCTGAGATGGAAGAGGTCCCGCGCCGGCAGGTCTTTCTCACGCAATTGGATGGCCTTGACGCCGGCGGTCGCAGCTTCGCGCACCACTTCCTGCAACTGCCGCGGGCGGCAAAGCTTGCGGTCGGTAATCAGGAAGAGAGCAAAATCCGGCTTCGGCATGTCACTCTGGTAATTTTGTGGAAATGGTTCCGTCCAGCACCTGGCGCACTCTGGCGGCCAGCTTGCTAAGATGGACGGGCTTCGACAGAAAGGCGTCAGCGCCCAGCCGCAACGCCTCTTCGACACGCTGAGACATGGCATAGCCGGAAAAGATGATGGCCTTTTGTTCGGGACGAAAGCCGCGGATTTCACGATAGGTCTCGGCGCCATCCATGCCATCCATAACCATGTCGATAATGACGAGGTCGGTATCGTGTTTCTGCAAATACTGCACCGCCGCCTCGCCGCTGGCAACGGATGCCACCTGATAGCCCAATCTCTCGAGCAGCTCGCTCATCACTTTGCGCTGCAGCGGATCGTCATCCACAACCAGAACGCTTTCGCTGCCGCCGGTGGCCCTGGCAGCTACCGGTTCAGGCGCATCAAACTGCTCGCGGGTAATCGGAAAGAAAACGGAAAACACTGTTCCGCCGCCCACCTGGGTTTCGACTGTAATATAGCCCTGATGATCTTCAATAATTCCGTGTACGATGCTCAGCCCCAGTCCGGAGCCCCGCATCCGGTCCATTTTCTTGGTTGTAAAGAATGGCTCGAAAATTCTGTTAATGATTTCGGGTTCAATGCCGGCGCCTTGATCTTCGATGGTCAGCTTCACATATTCACCCCGCGTGACCGTCTGATAGCCCTGCAGCGGTTCATCCAAATAGACGTTCTGCGTACGAACTGTCAGCACCCCCATGTCCTGCATGGCTTCTTTGGCATTGAGGATAAGGTTTGTTAATGCGCGGGTCAACTGGGCGGCGCCGCCTTTGATTGGCAATAAATCTTCGGCCAGCTCCTTATGGACAACCAATTCCCGCGGATAAGAATGTGTGGCTATCACTCTTTCGATGAGATCATTGAGATTGATAGCTTCCATCGTATAGTGGCCACGGCGTCCCAGGGCCAATAGCTGCTGATTAATTTCGGCGATCTTGCGCGCCGCCGACTCCATTTCCTGCAAAAGGTCGGAAACCGACTTGCCGGCTTTAAGGTCTTCTCGAATCAAGGCGGGATATGCCATGAGCGGCGCCAGCAGATTGTTGAAATCATGCGCAATTTGGCCGGCCACGCGGCCCGCCGACTCCAACCTGTGGGAACGCGCCAGCTCCTCTTCGAGTTGTTTGTGTTCTGTAATATCCCGGCAAACCGCACGAATCGCTTTGAGACTGTCATCATCTCTGTACAGCACAGAAAAGTTCTTGCTGAACCATCTGTTCTGTCCTGATTTGTCTCTGAACCGAACCTGCATATTTCTGGGAACTTCATCAGTTTTCAAGATGGAATCCAGGGCGTCTTTGGTTGTGTGCAAGTCATTAGCGTGCAGAAGCCGCAGTATGCTGTTGCCGATAAGGTACGCCTTGTCATAGCCGAGCATGGAGACGCCTTTCTGGTTCACGTCCAGAATGGTTCCATTTGTGTCGAGGATGAGATACATGTCGGGCGCATTGTCAAACAGGTCGCGGAATCGCTGCTCGCTTTCTCGCAGCGCTTGTTCTGCATTCTTACGTTTGGTGATGTCGAAGATATAACCTCTGAGACTCTCGAGTTTGCCGTTTTTGAACCGGCCGGTTACATTCTCAATGACGTGGATTCGGGTTCCGTCTTTACGGATGAGCTCCCGTTCTGCGTATTGAATTTTGCCTTTTTGGCGCAACTCCTGCAGAAACTCCTCACGCTGTTCCTTGCTCTCGTAGACCGTGGTCATGTTTGTGCGCCTGGCATCTGCAACGGAATCAAATCCGAGCATATCCGCAAAAGCCTGATTGCATTCCAGCAGTTGGCCGTCGGGCGTTGTTTCAAAATCGCCAGACAAGTCCTCTTCAAAGAAGCGCCGATAACGCTCCTCGCTTTCTCTCAAAGCTTGCTCAACGCGTTTTCGTTCGGAAATATCCGTGTGCAATCCAATGGAGCCGATGATATTGCCGTTGTCATCCAGGATGGGACTGCCGCTGACCTGAACCCAAATCAAATCACCGCTCTTTTTCTTCAGTTGCAGTTCATAGACATCAAAAGCGTAGTTCTGACGACGTTTTAGCTTTTGCCGCATCAAACTTTGTTGGGAATCCTGCAGCAGAATCTGATAGCCAACCTGACCTATGAGCTCATCCCGGCTGTAGCCGGTCAGGTCGCAGAACTGTTGATTGACAAACTGGATGACGTCATTGTTGTCTACCTGGAGTAAGCCTTCGCGCATGCGTTCGACCAGCGTCCGGTAACGCTGCTCACTCTTGCGCAGCGCTTCCTCGGTCCGCAAGCGATTGCTTATGTCGATGATAACGGCGAGGATGACCCGTTTATTCGCAAACCGGGAGGTCTGGAGATGCGCCTCGACAGGATAAAGTGAGCCATCCTTCTTACGCTGTTCTGCCGTGAACTCTATCTCGGAATCGTGGCCGGAGATAAGCCCGGAGATCATCCGGTCGAATTGCTGCTTTGTGAGATTTTTGATGAGATCGGTAACGGTGAGTTTTTGCAGCTCCGGCAAGGAGTAACCGAGAGTTTGCCGGGCGCCGCGATTTGCTTGCAGAATTTGGCCAGTCTCTGCATCAAGAATATAGACTTCGTTCGGAAAGTCTTCGATGATACACCACAGATCCGTCTCGCGCTGTTGGCTGTCTCCGGGGCCGGCAGATTCTCTGCTCTGCTGTTGCATTTGCCGGAGATATTGCAACTCCGCCAGCAATTCGTCGCGAGATTTTTCTGTGTCCTGCATCAGTACCTCCTGTTTCCGATCAGGGCGTCATATCGATGAAATGATTGTTTAGCAGATTGAAAAATGTCAAACCTGAAGAGCGGAACACTGAGACTGGCAATAAAAACAAATCACTTGTGCGGCAAGCCGCAGCCGAAACCGGTTCTGACTTGCCACCCCTTCCGGTTTCCGATAATCAATGACCCAATTAATAATCGGACAGGGTTTTCAGATTTTGAAGTAGACGGGTTGTAATGCTATCAATCCGTAATCCTGTCCCCCCAAAAAAGCCTTGCCTAAACATGATAAAATATGACTCATCAGGTAGCAACGACGCCTTCCAGCGGACTGGAGGCGGTGGCATAGAGTTTCCGTTCGATGCGGCCGGCTTCGTATGCAAGTCTGCCGGCTTCAACAGCCTTGCGCATGGCCTCGGCCATCTTAACCGGCTGTTTTGCGCCGGCTACGGCCGTGTTCATGAGCAAGCCATCACATCCAAGCTCCATGGCGATGGCTGCATCAGAGGCGGTGCCGACGCCGGCATCCACTATCACCGGAATGGAAATTTGCTCGAGAATGATGCGCAAATTATATGGATTGCGGATGCCCAGCCCGGAGCCGATGGGCGCGGCCAACGGCATGACGGCGGCGCAGCCCAAATCTTGTAGCTTCTTGCAGATGACGAGATCATCACTGACGTAGGGAAGTACGGTAAAGCCTTGCTGAACCAGCTCCCGCGCTGCTTCCAGCAACTGCTCATTGTCCGGAAACAGTGTTTTCTCGTCGCCGATGACTTCCAGCTTGATCAGTTTCGTACCGAGCGCCTCGCGCGCCAATTCGCTGGTCAGAATTGCATCTTTTGCCGTATAACAACCCGCTGTATTCGGTAGAATATCGATCTCTTCACGGTCGATATGAGCGAGCATAGATTCCCGGGATTTGTCCTTGAGATCGATGCGGCGGATGGCGACGGTCACCATTTCCGTACCGCTGACCTCATGCGCCTGTTTCATGGTGGCGAAATCCGGATACTTGCCTGTGCCAAGAATCAAACGGGAACGATAGGTCTTGCCTCCGATGGTAAATTCTTGTGACATCTTGCGTGGTTATCCTCCTGCAGTCGCATGGATAATCTCGACCCTGTCACCCTCTTTCAGATAGGTGTTGGCAAAATCCGATTTCCTGACGACTGTATTGTTCAGGGCGACGGCAACACCCTGCTCCTCCGGAATCTGTAATTGTCGCAAGATATCCTGCAAACTGGTTTCCGGTGAGAGTTGATGTTGTGCGCCATTTATTGTTACTTTCATGGTAATCAATATAGAAAAAAAATGGCACAATGCAACATTGTTGTTTATGTGAGAAAGATGTCATATATTGAGTTGCTATGCCCGGCCATTCACATTTTGACGTAATAATCATTGGCGCCGGCCCAGCCGGTTCTGCAACCGCAATCTATGTCGATCCCGCGCGCACCGGCAAACGCGTGCTCATGCTGGAAGCAAAAAAACAGGTCGGCTTACCGATGCAATGTGGCGAAGCCATCCCCACCTATGAGGAGCTGCTCACGATTTTCCCGGAGGCAGACTGCGCCGAGCTGTATGATCTGCCAGACAATATTTATGCAGGCGATATCGCCGGCATCAAATTCAAAGCTCCCAACGGACGCACCTACGTCGCGAACTTGAAGG
This sequence comes from uncultured Calditrichaceae bacterium, assembly GCA_964629935.1. GTDB lineage: Bacteria > Zhuqueibacterota > Zhuqueibacteria > Oceanimicrobiales > Oceanimicrobiaceae > CAZVSL01. The sequence goes on from CAZVSL010000175.1 coordinate 4,588, forward strand.
GCCAGATGTTCTACCGCGACCGACTTGACCAGCATCTGTTTCAACTCGCGCTCGAGCGCCAGGCAGAATATCGCCTCGCCTGCCGGGTCAAACGCATCTCCGGCAAAACCGTTGAAACAGGTGCGGGAACATTTAGCGCTGACATCATTGTGGGCGCTGATGGGGTGTATTCAACAGTAGCTGATTCTTTTCCGGCATTTGCGCAAAACCGCGATATTTGCCCGTGCTCACTGGTTCTGGCCAGGGGCGATTTCTTCGCCGATCTGATCGAACTATGGTTTGAAAGCCGGTTCCCGGGCGGCTACTTCTGGCTCTTCCCCAAAAACAGATATGGCGAAGCCAACATCGGCCTGGGCGTGCGCGGCGCCAAACACGTGCGCAAGCTTCTGGACCAGGTCCTGGGCGAAATCAGAGATGCGTATAACCTTGAGATAATGGCAAAGGGCGGCGGCGCCGTCCCGCTCGGTGGCCTGAAAAGCAAGATCGTACATGAGCATGTGGCGCTGGTGGGCGATGCCGCCGGCATGGTTTTCCCCACCAACGGCGGCGGCACAGGATTGGCGATGATGGCCGGCAAATGGCTGGGAGAGCTCATCGCCGAAGGCCGGCCTCTGCAGGAATATAGTCGTAAAGTGAACGCGCTCATGCGGCCGGTTTTGAAGAGCTCGCTGCGCACCCGCCGGCAAATGGATTTTTTTCGTAAGAACGAACGGATATTCTCAGCGCTGATGTGGCTGGCAGACAAAAAAGGCTGGCGAAATTTCATTATCGGCTGAGCAGATATTGCAATTATTGTGGAAAGCGGTTATTTTCATTAGCAATCAGCCGTCTTTGTAAGTACTTAATAAATTAGTTAGTATATCAGGATCATGTCGTTTTCCCGCGGGCGCCAACAAAAAAAGCTCGCCGGTTACGACGAGCTTTTTCTTTGGAGGTGGTGGATTCTAATTGACAATCGATGCGGGTAGTATACTAAAATCATTTCCTTTTGTCAAGGATTATCCTAAAAGTTATAGAATGTTCAAAAATTGATTATTTATTACATAGTATTCTCAAGTTCGTGCTAGGTTGTAACCCAAAATGCTTATAGAAGATTACCAATTTCTTAAGGAGAGCTTCGGAGATGTCATAGGTAGGACATTTTTAGCCGAACACACTCAGTCAGGTGAACGGGTCTTCATCAAGACACTTTACAAGAATTTGGCGCGTGACAGGGAGGTGGTGCAGGTTTTCCACAGATGCGCCAAGTTTAGTACAAAACTGCGCAGCGATGCATTCACCAGAACGATTTCCTACGGCTCCGAACGCGGCAAGCACTATCTGATCTATCAGCACTTTGACCTGTTGCCGCTGACCTCATTTCTTGAATCGCAAAACGTCTTCTCCATTTTTGATGCACCGAGCCTGGTGGAAAGGCTGGCCATGGCCCTGCGCACGCTGCACATAAACGGTGAGGTGCATGGCATCCTGTCGCCTGACTGTGTTTTCGTTGACCGGAAGCTACAGACTGTCAAAATTGGCAACTTTGGTTTCGAAAAGCTCATTCGTGTTCTGCTCTTCAACAAACATGCGGAGATCGAACCGTGCCTGCCCTATTTCTCTCCGGAGATAAATACCGGGCAACGCCACCTGCACCGGCAAAGCGACGTTTATTCCCTCGGCGTGTTGCTGTATCGCCTTCTTGTTGGCGATACGCCCTGGCAAGAGGCCAACATGGAATCGTTCCTGCGAGGTCAGCCGGAAGGCTCGATTATTCCTCCCAGTTTGCAGCGCCTGGAGGTGCCCGATGTGCTCGACCAGGTAGTGATGCACGCTCTGGAGGCCAATGTCGATGACCGTTGCGCCAATCTGAGTCTGTTTATCAAACAGCTTGCGGAAGCCAAATCAGATATTCTCGCCTCGTTTACCCCCACAACCGCCTTCATCTATGGTGATGAAGAGGAAGCGGAAGAACAACAAGAACAACCACACGCCTCTGAGCGAACCCCACGGAGTGCTCCGTCTCAGGAATCAGCGCCTGAGCCTGAAGTCGAAAGCACGCCCACCAGGGACTCTGCCAAGATCGAGACGCCGAGGCAGGCGTCTGATCCGGTGAAGGCCGATGAGATAGTCGATCCGCCACTGCCGCAAGCACAAGAGGATGAGCCTGAACAAGAAGACAATTCGGACCATCCGACGCTGCCGGCTGCAGAGCCGAGCCAGGCCGCGGATATGATAATCGGCACGAGCCCGGAAACTCACGAAGAAACGGCGTTTGACTTTTCTGATGAATCGGGCATGCTCCTGGGTGCTGACCCTCCAGATGAATCGACTGCGACCGAGGATACAACGGATGAAAAATTGCCCGTGATTGAAGAATTCCACGCTGATGAATTTGTGACCAGTCACTCTGAGCCGGACATTCAGCAGACAGAGGAAACGCACAGTTCGGCAGCGACGTATTCAGAGCCGGAGCCGCCAACCTCAGACTCACAGCCGCCAACTTCAGACTCACAGCCGCCGACTTCAGACTCACAGCCGCCAACCGGTGAGGACCCGGCAGCGACGTTGGAATCCGAAGTACAGCAGATGTTCGCGCACAATATCGAGCATGAGCCTGCGTTTCCGTTGTTGCAAAGCAATGAACTCGATGCCAGTGTGGCGCCACTGGCGGGCAAGGAGCGTAGCGCGGTGCGGCCGGCAATCGTCGCAAATGGCAGCCCACCCAAACCACAACATGCGCCAACACTCCAAACTCAGCCTTCCGGGCCCAACGGCCACGCTTCCAAACAGGCGAGTCAGACAAACGGCAGCCGCAGACAGACGCCGTTCCATGACTTCGATGATGATGATGATGTGCCAACAGAGTCGACAGAAGAATTTACGACGACCAAAACCATCGACATCAACGACCCGAAATATGTCGGTTTTTCTGTTTTATCCATCATCAAGATCGTTATTTTCGCGCTCATACCCTTGTTGAGTATATACTTGTTGATTGCCTTTGCCTTCGATCTGGAACTCTCAGAGCGGTTCAGCAACCTTATTGGCAACCGGACAGAGCAGGACGGTGGTGCTGCGCAACAATTGCAGCGCTCAGCAGGTTCACAAGCGGCAGAACCCATGAACGGCGCCACCACACGACCACGCAACGCCCGCCAGCAACGACAGCAACCGGACAGTCGCAATGCCGCCGGCAACAAGGATAACTCCAGCCGAAATCGCAGCGCTCAAAATCTGATGAACCTTGTTGTGTATGTTCAGCACAACAAGAAGCCATTGCGAGCAGACGTTTACCTGGACGGTCAATACGCCGGCAAGACCAACGACCGCGGCCGTCTGATAATACCCGGCCTGAATGTTAATCACGGCTATCTGGTCAAAATTCAGAAGAGAGGCTATCAGCTCTGGGTGAAAGAAGTGAGAGCAAGATCGCCGGGGAACAACAACCTGATCGTCGACCTGCAGAGCTCCCTGCCAGCTCGTTGAGCCCGCCGGCTGTCTCAGCATAATTTGTGCTTGACAAAAAGTGTGGATATTTCTATATTTTCGTTGTTTAGCTCATCTGTTGGACACTCAATCACCATAAGAGTTTTGAACAACCTTTCAGGAACGAAGTGAGTAGTGAAAAGTATCCTTCCCATGAGGAGGACAGACGACCTTCAGATGCTGATCCTGAACCGGAGGAACGGCGCACTGAAAAGGACGATGCAGACGAAAATCTGCCGGAAGAAATAAGATATTGGCAGGAGCGCTTTGAAGAGGATGACGAAGACGACCGGCATCGCAGCAAGCGGGTTAAAAAGAAGGGTAGATTCAGAGACAAAGACTCTGAATAGAATTCGACCAAAGTCAAACCCCTACTTCGCTAGGGGTTTTTAATTATTGGCCCAAGAGGACACAACGATGGCAAAAGGCATGACAAAACGTTCTGATGATTACTCACGATGGTACCTCGATGTCATAGAGCAGGCCAAACTTGCGGATTATGCCCCGGTCAGAGGGTGCATGGTGATTCGTCCGAACGGCTTTGCCATCTGGGAGAGAATGCAGGCTGAGCTGGACCGCATGTTCAAGGAGAGCGGTCACGTTAATGCCTACTTCCCGCTCCTGATTCCGGAAAGCTATCTGCAAAAGGAAGCCGAGCATGTGGAGGGTTTTGCGCCGGAATGCGCCGTGGTGACGCGCGGCGGCGGCAAGAAGCTCGAAGAGCCGCTCGTAATCCGGCCAACCTCCGAAACCATCATCTGGTCGATGTACAAAGACTGGGTCCAATCGTATCGCGACCTGCCGTTGCTGATCAATCAGTGGGCAAATGTGGTACGCTGGGAGATGCGCACCCGACTTTTCCTGCGCACCATGGAATTTCTATGGCAAGAGGGCCACACGGCCCATGCCAGTTACGAAGAAGCGCAGGAAGAAACCTTGCTCATTCTCGATATTTACAAGCGATTTGCTGAAGAGTACCTCGCCATGCCGGTCCTGACCGGGCTGAAGACGGATAAAGAGCGTTTCGCCGGCGCACTGGCTACCTACTGCATCGAAGCGTTGATGCAAGATGGCAAGGCGCTGCAGTCCGGCACCTCGCACAATCTGGGGCAGAACTTCGCCAAAGCGTTCGATGTCACCTTCCAGACCGAAACCGGCGCCCGCGAGTATGTGTGGGCCACGAGCTGGGGCGTCTCAACCCGCCTGATCGGCGGTCTCATCATGACTCACAGCGACGACAACGGCCTGGTTGTGCCGCCGAAACTGGCGCCGTTACAGGTCGTGGCCGTACCGATATGGAAAAGTGACGACGAAAAATCTGCTATCCTGCAAAAGCTCGATGAAATCACGGCCGGCTGGCGTGATCGATTCCGGTTCAAGATCGATGACCGCGACAACTACCGGCCGGGCTGGAAATTCAACGAGTGGGAAAAACAGGGCGTACCGATCAGGCTGGAAATCGGACCAAGAGACCTGGAGAACGACGAGATCGTGCTCGTACGGCGAGATACGGGTGAAAAGGAGCGGCTGCCGCAATCAGGCCTCACCGAAATCATCGGTTCAAAGCTCGATGCCATGCAAAGCGATTTGTTCCAACGCGCGCTGACGTATCGCGAGACACATTCTCACGTCGTTGATGACTATGACGAGCTCAAAGCAAGACTTGAAGAAGAGGGCGGTTTCTATTGGGTGCACTGGAATGGCAAGCGTGACAGCGAAGACCGACTGCAGGATGAGACCAGGGCAACGATCCGCGTCATTCAACTCGATCAGCCTGAAGAATCAGGCAAATGCATTCTAACCGGTGAGCCGTCCAAACGCCGGGTGGTGGTAGCCCGGGCATATTAAGCCTGTGGCAAAATCTCACGCCGAAATTTCTAAAGCAATTTCAACCATGCGGGTGAATGATTGCTGGCGCTCTTCCGGGCTCGCTTTTTCGCCGGAAGGCAAAGCGTCGCTCACCGTCAGAATGGCCAGCGCCTCTGCCTGGTATTTTGCGGCCAGTGTGTAGAGAGCGGAGGTTTCCATCTCCAGTGCAAGCACGCCGTGTTGCGCCCACACCTGCCAATATTCCGGATCATCATGATAGAACGAATCAGTCGAAAACACATTGCCAACCCTTACCTCGATATTCCGGCGCCTGGCCACGTCATAGGCGGACTGCAGCAAGCCAAAATCCGCGGCAGGCGCAAAATTCATCCCCTGAAACCTCAGCCTGTTCACGTTTGAATCTGTACTTGCAGACATCGCCAGGATGACATCGCGCAGCTTCAAATCCGGCTGAATGCTACCGCATGTACCCACGCGGATGAGCCGTGACACCTTGTATTCGGAAATCAACTCGTTGACATAGATCGATATCGATGGGATGCCCATGCCGGTGCCCTGTACGGAGACACGCTTGCCCTTGTATGTACCGGTGTAACCCAGCATGCCCCGCACCTCGTTATAACAAGATGCGTTATCCAGCATGTTATCTGCGATGTTTTTCGCCCGCAATGGATCGCCGGGCAAAAGGACGGTTTCTGCTATATCACCGGATTTGGCGTCGATATGGATGCTCATCGTGACTCCTTAGAATTGATTGAGTGGATCGTTAAACCAAATATCTCAAGGCAAGGTATTGTTATTCACGGCAAAATGCAAGCTCCGTTGCCGGCAGACCATACTCCCGGGGAGATCGACAACACGCTACTTCGGTTGGTAGCGATTTGCGTCAGCAAAGAAATCAAGCACCTTGCACGGTTTTTCAAATTTTGCTGAATGGACGACGCCGGCGGGGATGTAATAGGAGTCGCCCTTTTGCATAAGCCTGGTTTCGCCATCCACCGTCAACAGCATCTCGCCTTCCAAAACAACACCCCATTGGTCGCCGTGGGAATGCGCCGGCACCTCATTGGGCGGCTCAAATTCGAAAAAGCATATTTGGCCGCGCTCGCCCTGGAACAGATATCCCACCACCTTTTCGATCGGCA
>CAZVSL010000176.1:0-7126 GCA_964629935.1 uncultured Calditrichaceae bacterium
GGATATTTTACTTTCTCAGGTTAGCCTTTCCTACTTAGGGGATCTACAGGAGTACACCCGCATCCTGAAACAGCGCAATAAGATATTGCACGAGATCCGGGAAGGCCGCCGCGTGGCAGAAGAGAGCCTTGAACCCTGGAGCGAGAATCTCATCGCAGTTGGCAGCCGCGTCATCGCGTTTCGGCGGCGCTTCATTGCTGACTTTGCGGAGACCTTGAAAGATATCTATACAAACTTTGCAGCCGGGCGCTACAATCTGGATGTATTTATGGAATCGAGTGTACTTAACGAACAGGAAGAGACGACAGCAAAGGCGTTTCGCGCCGCCCTGGACAGGAGGCGGCAGAAGGAGCGTGTTCTCGGTGTGACCATGGTCGGACCGCACCGCGATGATGTTGTATTCACTATAGATGGGCAGGACTTGCGCAAGTACGGCTCCCGAGGCGAACACAAGACAGTGTTGTTCTCTGTGAAGATGGCAGAGTTTCATTACTTGCACAACAAGCGCCAGGAAACGCCTATTCTGCTTTTGGATGATTGTTATTCAGAACTGGACAATGAGCGGGAACGCAACATGCTGGCGACCCTCGAGGGCGCCGGTCAGATTTTCTTGACCAGTCCGAAAGCAGATAGAAGCAGTATGGCTGGCGCAGCAGGAAAGCGAGATGAGCGCACATTTTTCGTAGACCGCGGTCAGATTGAGCATGTCAACGAAGTATAAAAAACCACAATTGGTTGGCAAGTCTGTATTTTCCATCTTGCGAAAGCTGGGTATTGAGGTTAAGGTGCTTGAGAATATGGTACTCGTAAGATGGGACGATATTGTTGGAGAACGCATAGCAAAGGCAACCAGCGCTGAAAGAATAGAAAACGGCACGTTGTTCGTCAAGGTTAAGAGCAGCGCCTGGCGTAATGAACTTGTCTACCTCAAGCGTGATCTTCTTATGAAGATCGACAATGAGGTTGGCAGGGGGATCATCAAGGATATTAAATATATATAAAAGAAGGATTTAAAGATCTATGGCCGACAACACGGTTAAACTACCTGAGACTTACACCGCAGAAAGAATCCAGGTTCTGAAGGGATTGGAGGCCGTGCGCAAACGACCCGCCATGTATATTGGTGATGTCAGCGTGCGCGGCTTAAACCATCTCATCTATGAAGTGGTTGACAACAGCATCGATGAAGTTCTGGCCGGATACTGCAGCAAGATCAAGGTAAAAATCAACAACGATGGCAGTGTAACGGTTGAGGATAACGGGCGCGGCATTCCCGTGGATATGCACCCCACGGAGAAGAAGCCAGCGCTTGAAGTCGTGATGACCGTTCTGCATGCCGGCGGCAAGTTTGATAAAGACAGTTACAAAGTTTCCGGCGGATTGCACGGCGTCGGTGTGTCTGTTGTAAATGCGCTTTCTGAATGGTGTGAGGTTGAGGTTCGGCGTGATGGCAAGGTTTACTGTCAGAAGTACAAGATCGGCGTGCCGCAGGGAAAAGTTGAAGTCGTAGGCAAAGCAAAATCATCCGGCACCCGCACCACTTTCATGCCCGACGGCAGCATTTTCAAGGCGAGAAAGTTCAACTTCGATATAATCTCTGAGCGCATGCGCGAGCTGGCCTTTCTGAACAAAGGCCTGGAAATAGAGATAAGCGAGCAAGAATCAGGCAAGAAGAATAAGTTTCTTTACAAAGGTGGCCTGATTGAATTCGTCGAATATCTTAACGAGAGTCGCGATCCGTTGCATCCGAAGCCGATTTATATCAGCGGCCATAAGGATGAGGTCGATATTGAGATAGCGCTGCAGTACAATACCTCCTACATCGAGAACATTTTCACGTATGTAAACAACATCAACACCATTGAGGGCGGCACCCACCTGGTTGGCTTCAAAAGTGCTCTCACGCGCACGTTAAACAACTATGCTGTTAAGAACAATCTGTTTAAAAAGGACAATCTGACGCTAACCGGTGAAGATGTGCGTGAAGGTCTTGCCGCTGTGATCAGCGCCAAAGTTATGGAGCCGCAGTTCGAGGGCCAGACCAAGACCAAGTTGGGTAATAGCGAAGTAAAAGGCATCGCGGAGTCAATTCTTGGCGATGGTCTTGCGTCCTACCTGGAAGAAAATCCGAGCGTCGGCAAGCGCATCATAGAAAAGGCTTTGACAGCGGCGCGGTCCCGCGAAGCAGCACGCAAGGCGCGCGAGCTTACCAGGCGCAAAGGCATCCTGGATGGCGGGAATTTGCCAGGCAAACTTGCAGATTGCTCCAGTCGCGACCCGGAGCAATGTGAAATATATCTGGTCGAGGGTGACTCTGCAGGCGGCTCGGCTAAGCAGGGCCGCGACCGGCGCTTTCAGGCTATTCTGCCTTTGAAGGGAAAGATCATCAATGTTGAGAAAGCCCGCTTTGACAAGATTCTGATCAATGAAGAAATTCGTACAATTGTGTCTGCGCTCGGGACTGGCATCGGCGCTGATGATTTTGATATCTCAAAATTGCGCTATCATAAGATCATCATTATGACAGATGCCGATGTCGACGGGTCACATATCAGGACGCTGCTGCTGACTTTCTTTTTCCGGTACATGAGAGAGCTTATTGAGCACGGCCATGTTTATATCGCGCAGCCGCCGCTGTATCGCTTGCACAAGGGAAAAGTCGAGCATTATGTTTATACAGAAGAAGAGTGCAGGCTGTTGCTCAAGCAGGTCGGCAACAACCTCGCGGTACAGCGCTACAAAGGTCTGGGCGAAATGAATCCGGAGCAACTGTGGCAAACCACAATGGATCCCGAACAGCGTACAACCTTGCAGGTCAGCATTGAAGAAGCGATTGACGCAGACCACATTTTTTCTATTTTGATGGGCGGCAATGTTGAGCTACGGCGTAAATTCATCGAGGAAAACGCGAAATACGTCAAGAACCTGGATGTTTGAATCATAATCACGTGGTCTTGATGGCCGTTGTGTAAGAGATTAAGGACATTATTGAAAGGCATGCTTATATGGACATTCAACGCGACAGAATAGTCCCGGTTTTTATCGAAGAGGAGATGAAAGACTCCTACATCGACTATTCGATGTCCGTCATTGTTTCGCGCGCGTTGCCTGATGTGCGCGACGGGTTAAAGCCCGTGCATCGCCGTGTGCTCTATGGCATGCACGAGCTCGGCTTACGGCCCAACACAGCTTACAAGAAGAGTGCACGTATCGTCGGTGAGGTCTTGGGAAAATATCATCCGCACGGCGACTCTGCGGTTTACGACACCATGGTGCGCATGGTACAACCGTTTGCGCTGCGCTATCCGTTGGTCGACGGTCAGGGCAATTTCGGTTCCGTTGATGGCGATTCGCCGGCGGCTATGCGTTACACAGAGGCACGCATGGCGACGATCGCTCAGGAAGTTCTGCGGGATCTGGAAAAGAATACCGTTGATTTCGTACCCAATTTTGACGACACGTTGACGGAACCGACGGTGATGCCGTCTGTTCTGCCGAATTTGCTCGTAAACGGCTCTTCGGGAATTGCGGTGGGCATGGCCACCAATATTCCGCCCCACAATTTGACCGAGGTTGTGGATGCACTGGTTGCCCTGATCGCTCGCCCCGATTTGCGGGTTGAGACCTTGATGAATTACATCAAGGGTCCGGACTTTCCCACGGCAGCAATTATTTATGGCGCCGAGGGCATAGATGAAGCCTATCGCTCCGGTCGTGGGCGGGTTGTGGTGCGCGCGCGCGCCAACGTGGAAACATTGAAGAACGGGCGCGAGAATATTATTGTCAGCGAATTGCCCTACCAGGTAAATAAAGCCAATCTGCTGGAAAAGATCGGTGAGCTGGTAAGGGAGAAAAAGATAGACGGTATCACAGGTGTGCGGGACGAATCCGACAGAGATGGTATGCGCGTGGTGATCGAGCTGAGACGAGATGCACAGTCCGACGTCATCTTAAATCAGCTTTACAAGCATACGCAAATGCAGTCGACTTTCGGCGTTATCCTGCTGGCTCTGGTCAATGGGCAGCCCAAGGTATTGAACCTTAAGGAGATATTGCAACATTTCATTGACTTCCGGCATCAGGTTGTCACGCGGCGCACGGAGTTCGAGCTGGACAAGGCTGAGAAACGGGCGCATATTCTTGAGGGCTTGAAAATTTGCCTTGATAACATTGACGAGGTTGTGGAAATAATCAAGAAAGCGCGCAACCCGCAGACCGCAAAGAATGCGCTGATGAAGCGCTTTAAATTGTCTGACGTTCAGGCGCAGGCGATTCTTGATATGCGGCTGCAAAGACTCACAGGCCTTGAGCGCAAGAAGATCGAGGATGAGTACCTTGCAGTCATCAAGCTCATCGAGAAGTTGCGCGGAATCCTGGACAGCAGGACCAAGAGGATGCAGATTATAAAAGATGAGTTGGTGGAATTGAAAGAAAAATATGGCGATGAGCGCCGTACGGAAATCGTGGCCGAAACCGAGCAGTTCACCATTGAGGACATGATTGCTGAAGAGGATATGGTCATCACGATATCGCACACCGGCTTTATCAAGCGAATTCCGGTAACGACCTATCGTCGTCAGCTTCGTGGCGGTCGTGGTTTGACAGGCGCCTCAACCAAGGCAGAGGATTTCATCGAGCACATGTTCGTTGCCTCGACCCACAATTACATTCTGTTCTTTACCAGCAGCGGTCGCTGCCATTGGCTTAAAGTGCATGAAATTCCGCAGGCCGGGCGCGCTACCAAAGGCCGCGCCATCGTCAATTTATTGCAGGTCGAGCGCGGAGAGCGTATTGCAGCGATCATGCCCGTGCGCGACTTCTCTGAAGAGGCCTATGTGGTTATGGCTACCCGGCGTGGAATGATCAAGAAAACGAGTCTGGCAGCATACAGCAATCCGCGCAAAGGCGGCATCAATGCCATCACCATAAACGAGGGAGACGATTTGATCGCGGTCCAGCTTTCCAATGGCAACCATGAGATTTTGCTTGGCACGCGTCTCGGCCTCTCGATTCGCTTTCATGAGACCGAGGTGCGCGAGATGGGCAGAACAGCGGCCGGTGTCCGCGGCATCAAGCTCAGCAAGGAAGATCGCGTTGTCGGCATGGTGGTCGTCAAACGTGAGGGCACGGTGCTGGTTGTGACCGAAAAAGGTCTCGGCAAGCGCACAGATATCAAGGAGTATCGTCTCAGCCATCGCGGCGGCAAGGGCATCTATACTCTAAGAGTCTCTGAGCGCACCGGCGCACTGGTCACCTTGAAAGAAGTGGTGGATGAAGATGATATCATGATTATTACCACGAAGGGAATGCTCATTCGTCAGAGTGTCAGCAAAATAAAGCCTCAGGGCAGAAACACGCAAGGCTTCCGTCTGATCAGGATGGCTGAAGATGATCGCGTTGCGGATGTTGCCCGAGTCATAGAAGAAGAATAGTGGCTGTTGAAACCCAGGGCTAACCGTATCCACGGTTAGCCTTTTTTATGTAATCGGGGAGAAAAGCATGATGACGTCCGAATTCTGGCAGCACGAATACGAACGGTTGGCGCACAGATTGGTGGAACGGTGCCTGGGCGGAAATGATCGCGTGCGATTCGAGACGATTCTGGAGCACGACTTTCCGGAGATATATCTCTATATGGTGAAGTTGCGCGCGAAGAAGGTGCTGGCGAGCGAGAAGCCGTTTGAAGTACATCCTTCCGAGCGGTACCGCTTCGACAGCGTTGAGTTCCGTGAGCAACTGACCGTGTTTCGAGAAAATGTCCTCAGGCAAACACTGTTGACGCGTGGTGAGATCGAAGAGGCTGCGTCGGGTAGCACCAAAGTCCAGGCAGAGATTCTGGTGCGTCCGCGCCAGAAACTACTGGAAATGCTCTTTGCAAAACGTGAACTTTGCCGCACGGAAGACGCCCTTATTATCGTCCGCGGTTTTGGTGAGCGCAGGGCGTTTGTGGAACGGATGGTTGCCATGTTGCGCAATCAGGAGACCTCGCAGATGCTAAAGGAAGATCTTAGCAATCTGGCAAAGAGGGTCGAGGTTGCCGTCTACAAAGAAACCCCGGTTTCGTCATTTCTGATGGATTTGATTTTGTTACTACAGTTTGAAAATGCGTGTACCGGGGAGGAACAGGCCCTGGTTCGGTCTGAGGTCTTGCTCGATATGTTGAGCGCCCGCGAGCTCGAAATGCCGTTAAAGGATTTCCGGGAGGAGGCGAAAGAGAAGGACTTCTGGACGTTGACGGAAATTGAGAATTCGCTGGAGCGCCATCTTCTCGTAGGCGACATCGAGCAAATGACCGCCGAAGATCTGGTGCTGGGTCGGGCCGGAGACCGGTTGCTGGATTTGGGTGGATTTAAGCTTGAATCACGCGCGCGCAAACCCGGCAAGAAACGGCAGGAATATGAATCCCTACAGTTTAATTTTCTGGATGACGTCGAATTGGAGGATGATGAGGATTCGAGCGGCAGCGATTCTGATTCTGTAGATCTGCTGAGCCGGTATCAGCAGGAGCCCGATGAGTATGACGACAACAGCGGTGGTCACCACCCGGATCCGGAGAATGGAGACGGCCAGGATAGAGACGGTGAAGATGGCGAGGCTTTCCAGGAAGGCCCGGGTTCAACGACATCGGAGGAGAGGTCGTCCATGGCGCCATCTTCTGAGAAGAGTACAGAACGGGAAGCGGATGAGGAAGATGGCACAGACGCGATACTGGTCGAGCGTGTGTTTGACAGCAACGACAGCGACTATGATGATTTCATGCGCAGAATCGAGCGCATGGATGATTGGCTCGAAGGCAAAGACGCCGTCGAGGAAATATTGCAACAGCGCCAGATCGGTCCGGATTCCGAGGAGGCTGTTCGACTGCGGGATGCAGTTTTCTCGAAGTTCTTTACCAGCAGTCCCGGATGAGTTTCCCCCTTGCTGAAGGGCAGCACCGGTTGCGGTTCTATGCAATCACAGCCCTGCTTGCCGCGCTGACTGCGGTTGGCGCCTTTATCCGTATTCCCCTTCCCTACGTTCCGTTTACATTGCAGACGTTTTTTGTTATGCTTGCCGGTTCATTATTGGGCCCGGTTTATGGTAGTATGAGCCAGTTGATTTACCTGACGGTAGGGCTGATCGGTAT
>CAZVSL010000176.1:7136-11007 GCA_964629935.1 uncultured Calditrichaceae bacterium
TGTTTGCAAATGGCGGCGGCCCGGGCTATGTCCTGCAGCCGACATTCGGGTACTTGCTGAGCTATCCCATCGCGGCCTATATCATCGGTTTGCTCGTTTGGAGAGGGCATTTGCCGGCCCGGGACAAGGCGCCGGGAGTGAAACGCATTATTGTAGCATGCTCTGTTGGTACGCTTGTGATCTTCACCGTTGGCGTGCTTGGGTTATTTCTGAACGTCAATTTTGTCATTGGAGGAGAGATGCGCTTTGCAACTGCGCTACAAACCGGGTTTCTGGTGTTTTTGCCCGGCAGCTTGTTGAAGATCGGGGTGAATGTTGTGCTGGTGCGCAGGCTTACACATTTTGCCATATCATAAGAGGAGACGGTCTTACTTCTTGGCCGCCCATCCTTCCGTTGCGGGACAAACGCGCAGGTAGGTTATTCCGATTACTTGCGCCGGGAGAGTTTTACCATGGTCTTATTCCCTGTCTCCAGACGTACCCTCAAGTCGCTTTTCAATTCTGCGCCCAGGTTCCACGATCAGGGAAAAATAGGACAGGTCAGTTCCACGAATTATTGATTCAATCCGTTCAACAAAATCTTTTCTGCGTAGTACCTGGTCGTTGGTAGAGTATGCTCCCGCGCGTTCAAGGTATAGCTCTTTTTCCGATTTTATTTGTTCTGCAACCAGTCTGAATTTTTCCCATTTGGCGCCGTAGTTTTCAAACTCTTCCCATTGATATGTGGCTAATACGATGGTCGATAAAAGAAGGGCTACTATTCCCATCCAAGTCCTGAACTCGTCCGGTACTGTAAAGGCGAGGGCAATTGTCAGTGTCGTCAAAATGTTGCAGATAATAGCAAGGCGTTTTGTAGCACGATAGCGCTGTTGATTCTTTAAAGCACTTGAATCAAAATACCGCAGCTGGTCATCGACCCGCTCGAGCAGATATCTTTCCTGATTTGATAGGTTTTCTTCTGCCATGTTTGTAAAAGGTTTCTATATAATGTTCGCAACTCATAACGCTGGTGGTCTTTTTGACGCGACTTTGTCCCGAAGGCTCTTGAAGTAATGTAAAAGCTTTTCGCAAAATCTCAATAATAAAGTACCTTCTTAAGTCAGCGAGCAAGGGAGCCAGCGGCATGAAACAAGCGATATACTCGGTTTTGTAAAAGACGGACATCAAGATTCCGCGCCTGATGACGATAGGCTTTATACACTTCTAAATGTCATTATCACAGGGATGCGATATGAAACTGCTCAAGATGTTCATTCCATATATCACCGTTGCTGTCATCATCACGGTTCTCATGTATCTGTTTTTCGACGACGCGCGCGCAAAGGCGTTTCTTGTCAGTTACACCATCTGCTACGCCGCAGTCATGGTGTATCTCGCCGGCAACGAATAGACCGTATTCCACCTGCAACTTTTTGTTGACTTTCATGTGAAAAGGATGTAAAATTCTGCACGTGTAGTCCTAAACCCTTTTTCTATTCACTACGCAGGAGGAGGAACACATGAAGCTGAATGCACCTACAAAGAATTTCTGGTGGATATCAGTAATTCTTGCCGTCGTTGCAGTTGTGGGACAATTTGTTGCAATTCCCTTTGTCAGCGTGAATGCATTCTGGTTTGTCACCGTTGGCTTCATATTGCTCGCCCTTAGCACCGTTCTTAAGGGAATGTAGTGAATCATTCTTTGGAGACTCGTCATGTGTTGTGCTTCAAAGAATGTGGCGAGTCTCCATAAATTAAAACGCTTGTGATTATGTTTTCCTACTCTTTCGCTAAACTACCAGTCAGAGTACTTTTCAAAGAACGGAACAATCCTGGTTAACGCGGGAACTTGACCAGGTCAAGTTGAGAGTCTCACTCGAACCAGCAAGCCCTAAAAGATCCGCCACCCCACCATCACCACCATGGCCACGCCGGCAGCTATTTTGGTGAGCTTGCCGCCCAGGGTGCCCAGAAACGCTCCAAAGCCCACCTGCATCGCCCGGTCCCAATCGCGTGTAACGGAGTATTCGAACAGCGCTGCGCCGATAAAGGCGCCTACAAAGGCGCCGATCAGGGTGCCGATCAACGGCATCAGCGGCGTCATCCAGATGGCGCCCAGAATACCGCCGAGAATGGCCCCGAACATGGCCTGTTTCGACCCGCCATACCTACCGGCAGCCGCTGCACCGATGATAAACTCGATGCCCTCGGCAACCAGCGCAATCAGCAGCAGAACCGCAAGCAAGCCCCAGGTGACATTTGTGAAGTCAGTAACGATGGCATAAACCAGCGCATTTGCCACAATGATAAAGGTGCCTGGAATGTTAAACGGAATGACAAAGATACTGACAGCCATGATCAACCAAAACAGGGTGTAGCCTAAGATTTCAAGTATCATCTCAATTGTGGCGTATGCTTTGTGGTAAGGAACGCAATGCTCTGCCAGTTACGGAGACGCTGTCACGCGGGTAGTCCTTAGTCCTCCCTACGTGCCTGTAGTAAAGAGACCAGGGCAGGGCATTTCTTAAGTCAAAATAAATCGATCTGGCTGGTTTCCGGCGGCCAGATGCGTTTCCTGCGCAGCCGCTCTGCAGGAAACGGCTTGACGTGATGATAGACCTCTGCAAAGCCGCCGTGCTGTCCTAACCATGAAGGCGCCGATTCGCGGGTCAGGATGAAGGGCATGCGGTCGTGGATTTCCAGAATGCTTTCCGAGGCCGGCAGCGTAATAATGCTGCAACTGAAGCGGGGCTCTCCATCGCCGCGCCAGACATCATAGATTGCGCCAAACAGCATGAACGGGGCCTCAGCATCTTCGAATTGGTAGCTTACTTTCTTGCGTACTTTTTTACCCGCAACCACTCCCTGTTTGTGCACAGGCTTGCCAGCTCTGGTCTTGTTTTCCAAAAAAGCGTTGGCCGGAACCGCACAACGCCGGCGCTCGACCAGGTTGCGGTTGTATTCTTTTGCCAGCTTTTCTTTGCGTGTGTTGAACCAGGTGCGCTCCGGTTTAAATTGCTTTGCGCTTTCAGGAATCAGATTCCAGAACATCGGTCGCGAGACCAGCGCGCCGGTGGTATCGCGGTGGAACACGGTGATATCTCGATAGGGCAGCATCTCGCCGGTCAGAAGCGGTGGATAGCGCGGCGCCGGCACATCGATGCCAAAGAAATGCTCGAACACATCTTCGGCAGAGGGCAGAAACCAGAGTTGAAACCGTCCACACATGGGAATCCGTTTTTTCAGCGCGGAAAAGTCGCCCGATGGCTTCAAGCCATCGGATGGATAAGAGCGGCGCTATAATGTTTTAATTTCAATATACACGTCGTCTTTGATATCTGCGATGTACTCTTCGAATTCCTTCCGGCGTTTCAGGTCCAGAGCCCAACTCTCGATTTGCTCCCAGTCCTTGCGAATATCAAGCTTTCGCTCTTCGCGCCGCTCATCAACTTTGATGAGATGATAGCCGAAACGAGTTTTTACCGGCTGTGAAATGTCTCCCGGCTCCAGGCCTGCAACCGCGTCTTTGAAGGCTGGTATTTGAAATGCCTCAAGCTCGAACCAGCCCAGATCGCCGCCCCTGGTGTTGGAATCCTTGTCCTTGGAATATTGTGCCACGGCTTCCTCAAACGTGATCTCGCCCGTGAGAATTCTCTGGCGCAGCCTGCGCAGCCAATCCACCGTGCGTGTTTCATCATCTGGCGAGGTGTCCACTTTAAAGAGAATGTGGCGGGTGTGGATTTTTTCGCCCAGTTTTTCGATTGTCTGAATGATGTGTAGTCCAAATTCGGACTGGACGATGCCGGAGATTTCTCCTGGTGGGAGGTTGTAGGCGACTTCTTCATATTCCCGCACCAGGTCGCCGCGTTGCGTAGTGCCCCGGTCGCCGCCG
>CAZVSL010000177.1:0-10955 GCA_964629935.1 uncultured Calditrichaceae bacterium
GCGGCGCCACGCTTGCCTTTTTTAGCTTCCACGAACTTGTCGAACGAGCCTTTCATGATGGCGTCGGGCGAGAAGATGTTGACCAGCTCCTGCCAGCGCTCGGCGTATTCGTGGAAGGTGAGATACATCATGCGGGCCGCCGCGGCTTTGTCGGTTTTCACCGGTTTGATGCGGCAATCGTACACGGCAAATTCTTCGAAATCCGTGAGAATGCTGACCGGCAGCTTGGCGCTCCAGGCATAGCGGCGCAGTTGATAGGCCGGATGGATTTCCTCTTTGATGTAAACGGAGGGTTTCTTGGCTTCGAGGAAAAACTTGCGCACGCCGCCAACACGAAAAGAATAGTCAGGCGCTTTGGTGGCGCGCCCCACCTTGATGGCGTCTTCGTGGACGACTTCTTTGTAGGCTTCGGCGTAACCTTTGGTGTTGTCCACATCCCAGCCCAGTGCTTTGAAAAAAGGGTCGATGAATTCGCGGCGCACCTGGGCTTCGTTGTAGCGGCCGGCTTTGTATTGATCGAGGTTGCGCTCGAAGCGGTCGATTAGGTCGGAGATTCTGTCGGTGGTTTGCATGTGGGAAAACTAAGTCTTTTGCTGGTTTTTTGCAACTTTTCTTCTGTCGTCACCGCTACGCGGTTTTCCATGCCAGGTTTAAGGATAATAGCCAGGGGCGAAAAATCTTGGTGAAAACCTTCGTGTCTGATACAAAAAAATCAAAAGGACTTCCGCCGCTGTCGGTGTTCGGCTTAAAATCTATCGATGTCGGAGTTCTGAAGTCTGTTTAAAACTATACTACCAGCAATTGGAGATGGGGAAGAACATGTTCTGTGCAGAGAACAGAAGAAAGGGACAAGGGAAACAGCAATTCCTTTTGGGGATTTTTCGTTTCCCTCGAGGGAGGAAGCCTCTCCCTTTTGGTATCTGCCATTTCCCTTTGGGGAAATCCTGTTTCCCTCCAGGGATCTGCAATTTCCCTGTGGGGATTTCCTTGACCCCTTGATGGAGCTTCAGTTTCCCTTTGGGGATTGGCTTGTTCCCTGGAGGGATTTCCTGTTTCCCTCCATTCAATGCTTGGTTTCCAGTAGAATGCGGCGTCGCACACGATGAAGAGAGCGTATGGCCAGCGGACCGGGGAGTTTCAATAGGTGTGCCGTGCTTTTATCAGCAAGAAATCATTTGGCTATTCAAAGGAGAGACCGTCAGGCTTCGACTTCGCTCAGCCTGACTCAGGTGTCGCGCGGCTTACCAAAGGCGAAGCTGTCACCCCCTGAGCCCTTCGACGGGGCTCAGGATAAACTCCGTCGAAGGAAGACTCATATGTTGAGCATGACGCGCGTACCGGAAAAGCAACTGTCGCTTCTTCGGGAGAGACTGAAACTAAACCGGCGGCCACGCACTGGCGGCCGCCGTTGTCGCGGGAGCAGGGCGCTACGGACGGAAGTCACATCCGGCAGAGACCAGGTCGATGGACCGGTCATTGACTGAGCCGCCGCCAAAGGACACGCCGATGGAGATGCCAACACCATAGAGCGCCGGCGGTGTGTGCGCCACGCCAAAGCGCTCGAACCAGTGATTTCCGGACAGGTTCACTCCGTTGTGGGTCATAATGCGCGTGTAGCCACCGTAGATGTGTATGTCGCGCACCACGGCCTGTGGCGAGAGCGTCCGGAAACGCAGAATCACAGAGCCAATGCGTTTGCGATCGTTGTGGGTTATCACCGGCGTCGGGATGGCGAAGTGGAACCAGTTTTGCGAGTTCGCCTTGCCCACCAGGCGCGTAAAGAAGCCAAGGCGGCGCATGCTCTGCAACCTGTTCTCAAACTCCACCTGAACGCTGGTGCCGTGCACCCACATGGCATGCGCGATTTTCGGCTGGCCATAGATGCTCTGGATGCCGGCGATATCGTCGCTGTGCAGGAAGCGGTGCGGCCCGGTGTAAAAGGGCGCCATTAGCGCGGCGTTCACCGACGAGTGGCCCAGACCGAGCGAGTGCCCGAACTCGTGTGCTGCAACCGTAACCAGGTCGCGGGTGGTACCGGGCGTTGGCACCGTTACCGTCCAGGTTTCAGCTTCATCAAAGTGGGCGTCACCCTGGATGGGTGTGGGTGAGTTCGGCGGTACAGGCGGGAAAAAGGCATGCGCCAGCACACCGCCCACGCCGTCAAACGGGGAGCCGTCGCCATGGCTACCGGCTGCAAACTTGATCACGATGTCCGGCGACGAGGCAATGCTAACCCGACGGAATGAAAGTGGCGTATAAGCCTGCCACAAAGAAAGCGCCTGCTCGACAGCGCGAATAACCTGACCATTGGGAATGTCCGGGGTGAAATTCTCGAAACCGTAGGTCAGGTTGTTGCTCGGCCACTTGCGACCGGTGTTAGCGAACTCAGCCAGGTCCGGGCAGCCACATCTGGGCTGCTGCATCAAATTCAGGGTGCCAGCGTCAAGCTCACCGCTGGCTGGCAGGTTGTTGAACTCCTGGAACCGGGTCAACGCCTGCGCTGTGGCGGCATCGAATTCGCCTTCTTTGAAGTCGAGCGTATCCTCATTCATGAAATCAATGCCAAACTCATCTTCCTGGCTATGGTCCTTGTAGCCAAACCTTTTCAGGTAAGTTTGTAGTTTTTCTACATCTGCCCCCTTTGCCCCTTCGCGCAATCCGGCGCGAGCAGGCAGCAGTTCTGCTATGTCAGCAGCTTTACGTTTCTTTGCCATTGGATCCCTCCAATTTCATGTTAGTATTTGTTGAAGTTCATTTTGAAATAGCTGAACAACTTGCAGGTCAGGGCGGAGAGCGACATGCTTTGCAGGAAAACAGATGCATAATCACATCCTTGTCGTCGAAACCGGGAACATCTATTGTTCACATTAAGAGTACGACGTGCGCCTGATTCTCTCTGCAAAAGAGTTGGTAGTGCAGTTGTCAGGCTGCGCGGATGTGGGGCGGTTTTTTGGCATCTGTCTAAGCCCACGCTGGAAGCACAGGGTTAGTGGGATTTGAGTGGTGTGGAGACTGACATCCGGTAAGATAATAAGGTAAAGCCGTTTTCAATGGTGAGGTTTTCAGCGTGGAAGTCTGGCGCAGTGATTCGCAGGGTAAAGCTGCCGCGCGTGCCATAGGTTCCGCCAGCAGGGTCTGGCGTATCGCCGGAAGCATCGAACGTAAGTATGGTATGGTCTCGTCTCTGCTTTCACCCAAGAGCCGGACGTGGGCTTTGTCCACACATAGCTTTTCGTAATACCGGCCCTTTCGAACAAAAACCACAAAAGGCGCTGTGTTCACTTCCGGCGCTGCGGCCAGGGCTTCTCCGATGGTCGCAAACGTCGGGGCGCCATCAAGGGTCGCTCCCGGTTTGCCAGTGTACCCGGCCACCACAACTGCCTGATATGAGGGAGCGCTGTGTCGGTTGCAAGCAAAACAGAGGACAAGCGCCAGGAGCAATTTCAATTTATGGTATCTATGCATAATGGGCGCCTCCTATATGATGATTCTCAGATTTATTTGTAGTTTGGGATTGAGTCTTGTGACTTCGAGTCTTGCCCAAAAGCCTGTCCCGAGCTTATCGAAGGATGTCAGGACTTTATTCCTTGGGGATGGGCAAGGCTATTTGTCAGCATTTGTGTATGCTGCTTGCTGCGGACTGGCTGAAGTTAGCCCCAAAACGACTTCACAACCAGGAAAAACAGGGAGCTGAACAGGCCGGTGACGGCCACGGGCTTGTCGGTGACGCTTGCATTCCACCAGCCCGCCGGCGCCTGCTGCTCCTGCTTGGTGATCTCTTTCATTTGTAATCGCGAAACGTCTAACTTCGCAATGGTCTGCCGTTGCGAGCTGTGGAACAGACGTGCCGGCGCGCCACAGACAAGATAAACAAAATATTGCAATGGCACGACAACGATCAGCCATAGCAACAACACCGCAGACAGAGCGAGCAGCAGGACGACGCTTGTGATCGCATCAAACAGCGAGCCGTTCCTTGTGCTGCGCTCGTCGCCTCGCAGGTGGGCGCCAAAAACATAAAGCGGCAACCCAACCAATTGCAGATATGAGCCCAGATAATGCCACGGGTTCGCGGAGATGAGGCCGGTGTGTTGCGCCATTTTGCCCCACACCATGGTGACGGCGGTTGTTGCAATCCCGAACAGCGCGCCGTTTGCCAGATACCAGTCAAAATAATCGACCCGGAGCCAGATAGAGAAGCCATAGTAATTGATGAGCAGGAGAGCAAGCAGAACCAGGATGCCAAGCAGAAATATGAGTAACCGTCTCATTTTCATAGCGAAGATATTCTCCGGGCAGGATGTTCTGTGAATCTCATGCAAGGTAAGCTTTTCCCGGTCATTCTCAACGAATAATATCAAAACGCCGTTAAATTTTCAACTGCCAGCAACTCAGCACGAGCCTGTAGTTTCTAAACATTTTCTTAGCTTGTTTATTTAGCCAGAATTTTGTTTCTTGTCGTATATCTATCTGAAGTCAAAGTCCGAATAACAAAAGTGAGCGCGGCGTTTAATTCAGATAACTAAATTAACAGAAACGAAGGCGAAACAATTTATGACCAAGATTACCTTTCCTGCTCGCAGTGATTTCTACAGAACACTGAAACAGCGAGTGGATACCTACTTTAGCGAGCAGAAGCTGACCAGGCATGGCAATGCTCACATGTTCCTGAAAACCGCCATCATCTTAACCTTGCTTGCGAGCTCATACGTGTTGCTGGTGTTCTTTTCCGCATCACTCTTGATGGCCGTGATCACGGCGTTTGCCGTGGCGCAGGGATTCGTGCTGGTGGGATTCAACATTATGCACGATGGCAACCATGGCAGCTATTCCCGAAATAAGGCTGTCAATCGTTTCATGGGTTTGACTATGGATTTGATCGGTGGCAGCAGTTTTATTTGGAAGCAGAAACATAACGTTTTGCATCACACCTATACCAATATCGATGAGCTCGATGACGACTTGCAAAGTTCCGGCTTGCTGAGACTGAGTCCGGAGCAGCCGTGGCGGCCATGGCACCGGTTTCAACACTGGTACGCCTTTCCTCTTTACAGCCTGCTGACCATCTCCTGGATCGTGTTTAGCGATTTCTACAAGGTTTTCACCAACCGTATCGGCGATTACGAGATGCGCAATGTCACAGCTTCAGACCGCACCGTGTTTTTTCTCACCAAGCTGTTTTATTTTGGCTACATGATCGCCCTGCCCTTGGTTTTTCATCCGCTGCTGCACGTGCTCATCACCTTTGTGGCCATTCATCTGGTCATGGGCTTTACGCTTTCGGTCGTTTTTCAACTGGCGCACACGGTGGATGAGAACGAATTCCCCACTCCGGATGAAATAGATGGCAGCATGGAAAACGAGTGGGCGATCCACCAGGTTGAGACCACCGCAGATTTTGCCCGGCAGAGCAAAGTCGCAGCCTGGTATCTCGGCGGCCTGAATTTTCAGATCGAGCATCACCTGTTTGCACGAATATGCCATGTGCACTACCCGGCCCTCAGCAAGATAGTCGAACAAACCTGCCGTGATTTTTCAATAGATTATGTCAGCCATCCGACGGTCGGCGCCGCAATCATAGCTCACCTGAAGTTCTTGCGCAGGCTTGGGACTGGTACGGCTGCTGCCGCCGTCCCGGCATAATTGACGAATTCGAAAATAGTCTTAATCCATTTTGATCCTGCTGCAGAGCGCGCACAGAGTGCAAGGATGTTATGCTGCCTTTCGCTGCGCGCTCTGCTTGATGGCGCATAAGCATTTAAGCAATGGTGCCTTGCCATGCCGCAACAGCAGTCCCACCCGAGTCCGCTGGACCTGGCCCTGAAATACATGGATACTTTCTACAGCGGTCGCATCGAAGACTTGAGTCATTTGCTGGCACGAGATTGCATTTTCAAAGGCCCGTTCTTTGAGTTCGATAATGCCGAGGCGTACATCGACTCATTAATGAAAGCGCCACCCCGAGGTCTAGAATACAAGATAATAGACGCCTTTGAAAACGAAACCTCTGCATGTCTTGTATATCAGTTTTCTAAGCCCGGCATCAGCGTGCCCATGTCGCAGTTATTCGAGACCCGTGATGGCAAAATCTACCGCATCACGCTGATCTTCGATACTGCGCCGTTTCCCGAATGAGGTTAATCCCGACGGTCCACCCGGGTGATTTGCCACGTCGGCGAGCTTAAAGGATTCTGAACTGTACAAAAAGTTTGGGAGTTGGACATGGCAGAGCCTCACAAAATAGTAAAAGTTGCCGCTGCTCAGGCCACGCCGGTGTTTCTTGATCGGGAAAGCACGGTGGCGAAAGCCTGTGATCTTGTTGCAAAAGCAAGCCAAAACGGCGCCAGGCTGGTCGTCTTTCCTGAAGCATTTGTGGCGGGTTATCCCGACTGGGTCTGGGTTGTGCCCAACAGCAAAAGCGCGCTCCTGAACGAGTTGTATGCCAAACTGCTTGAAAATGCCATCTCCATTCCGGATGCAGCCACAGAAAAGCTCTGCCGGGCCGCAAAGCAGGCCGGTGTATACGTGGCGATTGGCGTACACGAGCGCAACAGCGAGGCCAGCAATGCCAGCCTGTACAACACGCTTCTCTTCATCAACGATAAGGGCGATATCCTCGGCAGGCGCCGCAAGCTCATGCCCACCGGCGGTGAGCGTCTTATCTGGGCCCAGGGAGATGGCAGCACCCTGCAAGTGTTTGATACCGACATCGGCAGAGTGGGTGGCTTGATTTGTTGGGAAAACTACATGCCACTGGCACGCCAGGCCATGTACGACCACGGTACGCAAATCCTGGCAGCACCCACATGGGACAAAAGCGACAACTGGCTCCTGAGTATGCGGCATATCGCCAGGGAAGGCGGCATGTATATCATCAGTTGCTGCAGCGCCATGCGCACGCAGGATATCCCGGAAGTCTACGAATTCCGCAAACTCTATCCTGAAGGTCGGGAGTGGGTCAACGCCGGCAACAGTTGTATCGTGAATCCAAAGGGTGAGATAATTGCCGGACCGGTATCCGAGAAAGAGGAGCTTCTATACGCGGATATCGACCTCTCTCTCATTGCGGCGGCCAAGCGTATGTTCGATGCCGCTGGCCATTATGCCCGGCCGGATGTGTTCCGGTTTGAAGTGAATCGAGAGGCGTGAAATTTATCGATACAAAACCGGCGTCGCATCCTGGAACCGGTCTGTAGCCAGAGGTATTTTGTTGCTACCATCGGTATTCATGACGAAAATATCCTGGCTGCCCGGGATAGTATCAGTGGCCTCGAAGAATGAAACAAAGACGAGTTTACTGCCATCAGAGCTAAAAGCAGCCGGGTTATCTGCCACCTCGCTTTCTGTGAGTATTCTTACCATAGCCTGACGGTCTCTATTCCAAGCAGGGCTCAGGACAGGCTCCGTCGAAGCCTGACGGTCTATCGCTTTAGCAATAGCTCTGCAAATAGCAGGTAATGGGAAAATCGTGTCACCCTTCGACTTCGCTCAGGGTGACTCCGCGTGAAAACTCTCGCTGTAGTACTAGCTAGCTATAATTGCAACAGCTTTCTGCTGATATGTTCTCTGTTTTCTCCCGTTCCGGCAGTTTCCAGCGAGTTCCGCAGAACGTGTTTCCCAGAGGTATCTTTATCCTTAAGTCGAAGTCCTGGGGATCTACCCTTCTCTCAATTAATCAGGATTCCGGCGAATTTGCCGGAAATGATGTTGGTCTTCTCACACCCGGGGCCTGGCTGTCACCGTCAAAATATAGTATGGAGGCAATTGACGTGTTTACACACCGTGTAAGAACAGCAAACTCCACGAGTCTGGTCGTCTCGCTGGTGTTGATAGCACCCACTCTGCTGTTTACCCAATCACGCCACGAGACGCCGCCCAATTTCACCATCGCCTTTTTCGGTGATCAGGGGTTGCGCGAACGTTCGGAAAGCGTGCTCGCTCTCGTCGAGGCAGAGGGAGCGCATGCTGTGGTACATCTCGGCGACTTTGATTACAAAGACAATCCGGCTGGCTGGGATGAGCAGATCAACAAGGTGCTGGGCCCGGATTTCCCATACTTCGCCTGTGTCGGCAATCACGATGATGAGCTGTTCTACACCGAGGGCGGCTACCAGCAATTCATCGAAGCGCGTATGCGGCGCAACAATATCTCCTGGGAAGGCGACCTGGGGGTGAAATCTGCTTTCCATTACAAAGGCATCTTTTTTGTGCTCACCGCGCCGGGGATATTCGGCAGTGGCCACGATGTCTACATCCGTGAGCAGCTTGCGCGCGATAACTCCATCTGGCGGATCAGCGCCTGGCACAAGAACCAACAGCTCATGCAGGTGGGTGACAAGGAAGATGAGACTGGCTGGGGCGTTTACGAGGAATCGAGAAAGGGCGGCGCCATTGTCGCAACCGGGCACGAGCACTCCTATTGCCGCAGCCATCTTCTCAGCAGCATGGCGCACCAAATCATAGCCAGCACCTCTGATACGCTGGCTCTCGGCCGCGACCTGGCGGCCACAGATGATGATGAGGGCAAGAGTTTTGCCTTTGTGTCCGGTCTGGGTGGTTTCGAGATACGCGACCAGATTCTCTCCGGCGACTGGTGGGCCAGTATCTATACCAAAAACCAGGATGGCAAGGCCGGGGCGCTTTTCGGGGTGTTTAACTACAATGGCAATCCCAACCTGGCGCGCTTCTATTTCAAGAACATCGAGAATATGGTTGTTGATAGCTTTATGGTGGTGAGCGGCGCCAACTCAGAAAACAAGGCGCCGTTTGCTTATCACGATGACGCCACAACTCCCATAAACGTGCCTGTGGCAATCGACGTTACGGCAAATGACCATGACCCGGACGGCCGGCTCGATCGGAATAACGTAGTCATCGTGCGCCAGGCAGACAATGGCGAGGTCATGGTTGGCAATAACGGGATTGTGACGTATACGCCGCACCCCGGATTCTCAGGCCGGGATGCTTTCAGCTATGCCATTGGCGATGACCAGGGGGCGCTGTCGCGTCCCACTGATGTCACTGTGGCGGTTTCGGCGAACCTGATTACAGAGACGCAATCCTTCCCTGCAACTGATGATGCGTACGTTACGCTGCTTCCGCCGGGGCGTAATTATGGCGACGAGACGGTGCTCAATCTCAGTACACCCTTGCATCTCAGCTACGTGAAATTCGATGTTAGCGGGTTGAGCGGCAATGTGGTGCACGCGGCACTTAGATTGAAACTGCGCAAGAGTGGCAAAGACGGCGGCTTGCTTTATGCAGTTTCAAACCAGTATCGCACCAGTAACCATCCCTGGCATGAGGATAAGCTTACCTATCTCAACGCACCGTTTGCACAAGACCCCGCGCTCAGCTCAGCGGGTCGGATTGGCACAGGCGAGATCGTGGAATTCGATGTCAGCGCTGCAATTGCAGCGGACAGCGTGTATAGTTTTGCGCTGATGAATCGCAGCCCGCAGCCGGTTGAGTACAGTTCTAGAGAAGGCGAATTTGCCCCGACCCTTGTGGTCGAAACTGTGGCGCTCGGTGAAGGCAACCAACCGCCCGTGGCCCTGCGCGACTTTATCACCACCATGCAGGCAGAAGCCATCAGAATCGATGTCCTGGCCAATGATTTCGATCCTGACGGCCAGATCGATACCACGTCCCTGGCTATCGTCAAGCCAGCTTCCTATGCGGCGGTGCTGCAAGACACGCTGGCAGGCATCCTTTTCTATACTCCCGAACCACGGTTTGCCGGGCGCGATACGATTCAATATACCGTGCGCGACAAGGACAGCGCTCTGTCTAATCTGGCGTTGGCTACCATCGAGGTGGCGGCGTTGGACACCAGCAATTTGCGCGTCTTTGAGCCCAGCGATGATGCCCAGGTCAAATCCTCGCGGGCCACGCGCAACTACGGCGACGACGAGCACATGAAGGTGCAGCACGAGATTTTCAGGAGCTATCTTAAATTTAACATCACAGGAATTGACCGTGCCATCAGGAAGGCGACTCTGCGCTTATTCGTTCAAAACGAAAGCGTTGATGGCGGCGACATTTTTCCCGTGGCAAACAACTTCAAAGACTCCGCCATACCCTGGAACGAAACGGAGCTGACCTGGGAAAATGCGCCGCCCGTCCTCAGCGCGCCGTTGGACAACACCGGACCCGTCAGTGAAAACGCTTTTACAGAATTCGACATCACCGCCGCATTCCGGAGCGACAGCACCTACGCATTTGCCATCATAACCGAATCAGATGACAAAGTTGAGTACAGCACAAAAGAAGGAGGCCACTCGCCACAATTGTTGATTTTGCTGGAGAGCGACACCACTGCTCTGGAATCAGCCATGGCTCAGCCAACCCTTTCCCATAGCCGCACGGAACAAGAATCCGAGCTGCCTTTAACCCTGGCGTTGTTGCAGAACTACCCCAATCCATTTAACTTGGAAACAAAGCTGCGCTACACACTTCCGAAGTCAGCACATGTCAGGCTGAGCATTTACAATGCCCGGGGCCACCTTGTGAAAATACTGGTGGACGGCATGCAAACCAAAGGCAGCAAGGAAGTGATGTGGGACGGACGGGATGAGTTTGGCAACGAGGTGGCCTCCGGTGTCTACTTTCTGCGGCTGGCCGTGGATGCACAGAGATTTGCGCGCAAGTTGATCTTGCAGAAGTGAGGCGCCGCCCCTTTCTGCCAACCGCTAAATCAAACCGCGAATGTACGCTAATGGAAGTTTTGGCGAGAGATGAAGGTGTTTTATATCCGCTTGGCGCAAAGTTGCGTTCATTAGCCCGACTTATTCACAAGAATGCGCTGCGCGTATGGAAAGTCTCCGCTCAACAACAGCGGAGCTAACTGAAAAATTCACGTAGCAGTCACTATTTCGCTAAGGCCATGTTTGTTGAAACTTTGGCTCTATGTCGTTTTGTGTGGGTAAATTCCAAACGTGCCATTCTATAACGTG
>CAZVSL010000178.1:0-8956 GCA_964629935.1 uncultured Calditrichaceae bacterium
TGAAGAGCCTGAGAAATGCGCTCCTCGAGCGGCGGCTGGCGGGGTATCGCGATTTTCGGCATCACAGTGGTCTAAGCTCAGATGGTTTTACAAATCACACAATATAACGGCTTTTCAATGAGAGAATCAATAAGTCAATCCAGTAAAAAGACACAAAACGTTTCATTAAATGTTGTCATCATGAATCGTAGACTTGCAGGTCAATTCTTAACCGCTTCACCCGCCAATTTCGAAAGCCGGATTCGATAAGCGGTCGAATCATTCAAATGCACCAGCAAGACTTCATTCTGCAGCTCGGCGCCCATCTTGTTGTCATCGAATCGCCGGAAGGAGGAGCCGACAAACCAGTTCATCCGGATCGAGGTTGAATCTCTTTCTACAACGCGGTAATGAAAAGCCGACGGCCAGGTGTTATCAGACACTCTGTCAGGTGCGTCGGAATAATGTAGATAAATAATAATGGTTGTGCCATCCACGTCTAAGTTCCAGACCGCCTCGCTTTTCCCCACCGACAGTGAAAGCCCGGGCGCAAACGCCTGCACTTGCGGTTTTGCCTCTTGCCTCTCCGGACTTATGCTTTCGCTATCCGCATCTGAGCGCTCATATTGAGAACGCAATGAATGCGTGGCGGACTGTGCTTTAGAAAAATCTTGAAACTGTTGCGACCGCTCGTCCTGCAAATCAGGGTCCGCAGCAGGAACCTCAACCACATCAGTCCCGCTTGCTCCGCTCTCTGGTACGGACACTTTGGGCGTTGCCTCCTGCTGTCGTGATCCTTTCTTGCTGCCCCGTTCGCGAGGAACGGTTTGACTGCGCTCCTGCGCCGGTTCTGCAAGGCGCGTGCGTGGCTCGACTTTGGCAGCGGGTTGGTTTTCTTCTCGTTCTGGCACTTTATCCTTGCTTTGCTCGCCTGCGGGCGCCATGCTCTGTTTTTCTTCGGCCTCCGCCGCCTCTTCTGAGACGCCTGGCCTCTGAGATTTTGATTCTGCATATTCCAACGCCTCGCGGCTGAAGGTAGTTTGTTCCTGCGAGCCGTCGAACACTGCCATACGCGCTTCCGGCTGAGTGCGGTACAGATAAACCAGAGCCGGCCCCAGGATGATCATAAACAGAACAACCGCAATTTTAGCATAAGCTGTCCAATTCCCACGCGGACGGGATTCTTGCAGATTGGCAACCTGCTGCGCGATTTCTGCTTTCATTTCCTGCTTGCCTGCATGACGCAGAGCAGCGAGCAACTGCTGCTGCCCGGCGAGCTCGCGTTGGCAGCGAACGCAAGAGCGGACATGCGCTTCAAACTCCCGGCGTTGGCCCTCCGAAAGGCGCCTGAGTAAGTAATTTTCGCCTAGATCGTGTTCGCGGATATAACGGCAGTCCATCAACCTCTCCTCTCAGTTTCTGCCAGCAAGCGCGTCACTATCTTCTGCAACGACTTCTTGCACTGGTATTTCTTCGATTTCACCACATCCGTGTTGGCAAAACCCATGATACGGGCGATATCCCGCAAATTTCGTTCTTCAAAATAAAACAGCAGAAGTAGTCGTTTGCATGGTGAATCGAGCTTGTCGAGCGCCTGCTGAATCCACCTGGACTCTTCGGCATCGATGATCTCGTCCAGTACCGGCAACCGGCCATCTTCTTTCTCCTCCGGCAGTTCTCCGCCGGTGTAACGTCGCCGTTTGCGGCATTCGGCCAGCCATTTGTTCTTAACCACAGCCAACAAATACGTACCGATTTTCGATTTCAGCTCGAATTGACCGGAGCAGACATTCTGCCACAGCACGACGATCGCCTCCTGCAACATATCGTCGACATCGCTTTTGTCGCCGCCGTTACAGCGGACGTAGCTCTCCACCACGGCTCGATGTTTGACAAAAAGCTCGCCCAGGACACTGCGGTCATTGCTCCGTATCCTGTTGATCATGGACTTTTCCGGAAATAGCTCGAGCTTTAGCATTTATCTCTGTGGGTTAATGTCTGAAGATGGTTCAAGGTAAATGAAATTCGTGTGATTCGCAAGAGACAGCCCCGTGGATAAGTAATCTGCTAAATTTCTGCGAACTTTCCGGTCATGTTCTTTTTTCCAAAAGAAAGCCTTGCAAATTCTGTTTTGTTGTTTGGTTTTTTTCTGAAAAACCACAAAACAGAAAGGAGAAGACATCATGACGGTTCAACGAGCTGCCTTTAAGATTTTAGAAGAAAAGAATGGAAGATTGTGCAAGAGGACTACAACGGAGACCTGCGGGCTGCAATTATAATATTCTTAGAATTACATGAAAAATTTGGCTGGAACAACTCCGTAAGGATTTGGATGACCAAAGAAGACGGCGTCGAGTGGTTTGCCTTCTCGGAGATCGTCGCGCGGGTTGACCACGTTGCACCATGGTTTGACTACCATGATGGGTTGCTCCATAAAAATCTCATGTTTCATGTCTCACAATTCGCTTTCATCAATTCCGGCTATCTTCATAAGATGCTTCAGCAAACCGATTTTTAACGGTCGATTCCATGTCGGGCACAGAAATCCGAACCGAGCTCCCCTCTTTTGCGTAAATATGGTGACTTCCTTTCGTTCTTCGCAATTCCCAGCCTTTCTGCTCCAGGAGTTTTGCGAAGTCCTTCCCCGAAATAGATTTCAAACCGCGATCTCCAGAACTTTATCATTTCCCTTTAGCTCGATATCCTTTATATCAACGGACAAACAACCCTCGACCGCCTCATAGATGTTGCTGAGGAGTTCGTCAAACGTCTCGCCCTGGGTGGCACAGCCAGGAATAGACGGCACTTCAGCCCAGTAGCCGCCTTCTTCGGCCTCATGAACAATCACTTTTAGCTTCATAAGATTACCTCTCTTTTTAAAGAGCAATTAAGCACATTATTATATTCAGGCGGCGTAGCGAATGACTTCTAATCCGTGGAAACATCCACCTTGCCGCCACAAACATGACATCTCATTCGCGTTATCTGCTTTTCTTGAGCTTAATCTTGCCTTCCCGAACACAACCTTGAATGAACACCAGTGGCATCAGCAGGGATATTGTGCTCATCAGCACTCAAAAGCCCTTCAACATTTTAGTTCAAAATAGCCAGAAATCAGATCAAAATCAAATCGTCTTGTGCGTGACGTCACAAACTTGAGATTCTTCCTAAGCAGGCTGGTTTATAAGAGTTGTCGGCTTCTCAGCAGTCAGCCTCTGCGCGACTGTCCCGAACAGTTTTGCCATACTGAGGGTAGGATAGCATGACATTTTGCTTTATGAAAGGTACGTTTTGGGAGGTGATGGCCCGGACATTTAAAAACAGGGCAATTCTTGAATATCCAGATAATGCTCCTTACGAAACTGGTACAAAGGGTGGCCTTGTAATTCGGACTTTTTGGGGATCTTGAACAATGACCACCGCCCTCTGCTTAGCTCTCGTTATGGCATTATAAAGCAAACGGCGTTGTCTTGCGACAGATCCTTGAATCTGAAACGGCCAGAGAACTATAACTGAAGTAAACTCCCTATTTTTCGCTTGATGCACTGTCATCGCACAGACTTGTCTGTCCTGTGAATACCGAAAGGCCCGGATTCGTTGTTGGATCAAAGCGATCTGATTGTGAATTTCAGCGACGGTAAACTCAGTTCTTGCTAAAATCTTTCGTTGACGCTCAAGCCAAGCGACTAGCCTTGATGACAACCCAGATGTAACACCCAGCTCGATTTCATCGGCTCTGATTTTTTCATTGGGATCATTTGGGAGATTCAGATTATCAACGAATTGCCCTAATGCATCCTGGTAGGATAGCTCCCACGGAACCTTATAGGGACCAAATTCAAATGGCTTCTGAAAAGGAGCCGTTTCAACTCGTCTAATCGAGTCCCGTACAAAAGGCGCTCTTCCTGGACCGGTTGGAGTAATAATCGCTATGCTTCCATGCTTTCGCCAATTGCAAATATTAATTGAAACTTGCCAAGCACCCAGTTGGGACGCCTCTACGCCAACTATTTTAAAACCCTTGCCATTTTTTAGCTCTTGGCTGTCACGAATTGCACTTGCTGCTTTGAGCAAGCCCGCAACATCTGTCCTGTGTATTTGTTCAAGCGATATAACATGTGCATTCTGACAAGCCCATGAAACAGGCTCGTTTTTTTCATCAGCGTCCAAATCTTGAAAATCATCCCCTGCCGCTAAACAAGTCGCGAAAGTAGTCAGCTCTTGAAACATTTTCAGTTGACCTTTTTTGCTGTCCTGCAACTCATCAAGAATAATAATTGGATACGTTCGAATAACCCATCGGTTGACAGATTCTTCGGCCAGCAAGGTAGCAGCCCGAATGCAGAACTCATTGTGATCGCCAGCATTTGGGACGTCACCAAATCGGCATTGTACCATGGACCGCCAACGAGATAACAGTTGTCTGGCAAAACTGTCGGCAGTCATACAATCGAAACGTTGTGCAAGTTCGGGTATGGCAGCTAACCTATGATGCAATCGTCGTCGCGACCCATGAATCTTGGTCAAGGCGAGAACCTTTTGATAATCGTTTAGGGGGTGAACTTTTAAAAGCTTGGTAAGCTCTGACATCAAACGAGTAGTTTTTCCACTCCCTGCCGGTCCTTGGAAGAATATCAGGCTCATGACAAAAACCGGAGTACTGTACAATCCTCAGTGCTGCGTTCATCCAGATCAAGTCTCTCGGATTCTTCGTAGCGTCCGAAACAGGCGAAAGTAATGGTGTCCAGTAGCGCTTCGGCGCGGGCCAAACACTCTTCATGATCACGTATGATCGAGGCAATTTCTTCATAGGCGAGGTAATCAGTTTTTAAGCGTCCGGCTCCTTCGTTGATTTCGAATAGGGCTTCCAGCTCGTCCAGACTATCAAAATTGTGGTTATCAAGACGCTGTTTCATCTCATCGATAATGCTGTTGTCCCCCGCTTCAAGAATCCAACAGATAACATTCTCTATTTTCCAATCGTCAGGCCATTGAATAATTATGTCTGGAGGAGTATCAAGTTCGAGAAGCAAACCAATGTAATCGTCGCCCGGCCGATCTCCATCTACGAGCACGTAAACTCCTGACCTCAGTTTGCGAAGACGTTTAAAGGTCCCGATTACCTGGGCGTCGCGTGTTGGAGCCACACCAACAACTGCGCCAAAAGGTGGGACTTCATTTCTATCCGCCAAAAGTGCTCGATCCCCGGTTTCAACAACATCAGCTAATAACCGAAACCACTCGTATTCGCTTCTTCCTTCCGGAACAAGTACCCTTGAATGCATCAGTGCCTCTATTACCTTTCCTCTATCGTCGTGATAGAACTTTCTTTCCCAGGCTGTTGCATCTCCGCCGAGTGGTTTTTCTAACAAAGGTGTCGATGCCAAGCCTCCTTCCCGGCTTTCAAGAAGTTGAACATTGGTTGCCGGAAAGAAAGCTGCGATTCGAGGTGCATGACTCGTGCATATAGTTTGGCCAGCAATTGACACAGTCTGTTTGATAAGCCGTCGTTGCAGGCCCGGTGGCACATGAAGTTCCGGTTCTTCCATGGCCAGCATGAAGGCCAGCCCCTGGCGTCGTCGCTCACGTCCCATCTCAAGCAGCAAGATGAACGTTTGAAGCGATAATAACCCTGTGCCGTGTCTGCCAGCAGGTAACTCGATGTCGTTGGCTGCACAATAATGTGGGACAAGTGCTCGCAGCAAAGATTCCGAATCAGTAGAAGTCAGCCGCAATTTTAGTTGCGGTGCCTGTGGCATCAATTGCTCTATTTGAGAGTTAATACGCTGCACAAGTGGCCTTATTCTTCCGTCCATCTCAAGTGGCGCATCAGGACGCCTTAATCTGTCTCTTTCGTCCAGGATGGTTTCAGCAGGAACGCCACCCAGGGTTGCTACGGCCTTCCGAAATAGTTCAGAAGCGAATGAGACGGTTGCTTCCCATGTACGTCGGACTGGCAGGACATAATAACCAACGTCGTTAAAAAGCCTGATCGGAAACTGTTGAACACCGTCCTCTTGAAAGACATCCTCCATGCCGTCATCGTCATGAAAGTAGCGAATCTGCTCAATAGTTAATTCTTCTAAGTCAAATCGAGCTGCAAATGCTAACTGTGCACAAAGCTCGGTCGCTTGTTCTGAACGTTCCGCTTCTGCCTGGCCGGTCTGGGGATTCCACCACTTTTCTATGGCACGTCCCTCTCTGAACCACGTATAGTGCCGGTCAGGATCATTTCCTTCAAAGCCACCGAGGGTAGCAATAATGCGTATCCGGGATGTTGCTGTTGGGCAACTTCCGTAAAAGTCGTGCTCAGTCAAATCTCGCACGAGTTTGCTTCTGCCAAACACCAACGACAGAGCATCGATAACAGTACTTTTGCCGGAACCGTTCGGACCGATAATAACTGTATGGTCATCAAACATTATGTGTGCGTGTTGAATCCCTCGAAAGCCGTCAATTTTTAAGGCAAGGATTTTCATTTCTATATATCGATCTTGTTTTTTTCTTCAGATTTGGGTCTGAGTTTTGTAAATCTCTATCTGTATGGACGCACCCATTGCCTCTGTCCTACTTTTCCTCTTTTCCGATGACCTGTAATCTTCCCTCGACTTGCTTCGCTGCAATAGGGTAAACGCGCCGGTAGACCGACAGTAGAATCTTTAACTTCATAATTGGATTTCCTGTAACCCTCTTGTCGATGAGTTGGTTTTGCTCTTCGAGCAGACCAAGAGCTTCAACTAGGTTTTTCGATGAATTGTCACAGAAAGTGATTTGACGTTCAGTAAGTTCGAGCATTTCCTTCGCAAGATTGATCTTTGATAGTTCGTGATCAACTGACGCTTTTTGAATGCTGCGATACAACTCATGCACTGATTTGATTGACTTACATACAGTTGCAACAATAGCTGCAACTGTTCCAGAAACGGCAAGCAGTTCAGTGAGCTCAATAAAACCAGGCGATGAGTATTGAATTCTCTGAACCTCTGGTCGAAGCTTCGGAGGAATTTTATGAAAAAGCTGATTAAAAAAATTGACCGTGCTGTAACCACCACGCCAGGGAAACTTTCCATATATATAGTCAATCTCATCTTTTGTCGCCGATGGGAGATCAGGAATAAGTGAGTATGCAAACCCATACAGTTGGATATAGCCCTTGGTGGTGTCTGAGAGCTCTTCCAAACCCCAACGTCCATCAAGCTTTAATCGGGTTGTGGTTACAGCAAGCGCCACATTCACTCCTCATAGTCTAACTTAGAACTCATCATCCACATCAAAATCAATATTCAACTGCCTAAATGTCTCGCCAATCTTATCCTCTAAATCCTGCCTGGAAATCTCGCCGTCCTTCGCAGAAAGTTCTATTTCCAAAACGTTGAACTTGCTTTGGAGGAGGTTCATCACTCCCATAATACCGGAAACTTTCCCCTTTGGGACCTGAAACTTTAGTCTCAATTGTTCTCTACTATCGACCGAAATTGGGTCGATTCTTTTCTCGCTGTCCTCAGCTTTTTGAGAAGGCTCCTTGTCCTCTATGTGCTCGTAGGGTTGCTTCCCCTCCAAAGTCTCCGCCCGCTGTCTTTTTTGTTCAATGCAAATAGAATCCTTAATCAGAATCTCAGTCCCGGTGAATGATACCGTCGGATATTCTTTGAAGTAGATACATTGGGGAGTATCCTCATCTAATTCACCCAGGCCAAACAAACCCATCTGAACACCTTCAACAATACCTTGTTCCAGAACCCGCTTGCTCACAGGCCTGGCCTCGCCAGGCGTTTTGAGAGATGACTCAAAGAGCTGGTGCGTTGAAACAAAGTCCCGATTTGTGAGATACTTTTCCTTCAGCACAATCGGAGCGATTTTCTCCAGGACTTCGCCGTCCATCCGCAATTGTTCAAACAATTCTTCATCCAGGCTTCGGTTCACGCCGTAGGTTGGAATGCCCAAATCTTTTTCTTTGCAGCGGTCCTTGTCCGGAACCGCTGCCGATCGATACAGCCGCCGGATGGATTCTTTTAATGGCGATTCCAGTTTCTTCAGCTCCTCCTTCACTTCTTTCCTTTGCTCATCGGTGAGTTTGAGATTCTTGTCCTGTGAGATATTCTCAAAAGCAAGCTTCCGTTTTACGGTATTGAGGAAGCCGATTCTCTCAGCTTCTAACGGATAGAGGAAAAAGAGCGTATTTCTGTAAACTCGAGGCGTCTGTCCTTTTGTTTTCAGAATGTCATTGATTAAGGTTTTGTTCTCCTTTCTTAAAATGACCAGCTTCAGTTCTTCGGAATCGGTGATGTTTGTAGCATTTTCTTCCCAGATGTAGGTTCTCATTTTGCCGCTTCGAATGCTGGCTTTGAGTAGTTCTCGCTCCATTTCAATGATGGCTGCTTTTTTGATGTTCTCCATATTGTTCAGGAGAATCCGATTCAGGTTTGCTTGATTGCTGAAGAAATACTTATCGCCCTTACTTTGCAGATAGAAAAGTTTTCCCTTCAATTGTTCGATAGCTTCAGCAACCAGGGGGGACGGATTTTCAAGGGTCGTCGCTGAGCGCTTTATTTCTCCCAAAATGGCGCCCTGCTCCTGCCCACCGGAAAAGGAGTAAAGAAAAACCGTGGTTGCGGTTCTGGTGCCGATGTTGAGCCCTTGATAAGAACGACCCATCGTCACGTTAATCTTTTTCGAACCAGCTTGCGCGTCGGTTATGTCTGCGGCAATCACGCTGTTGAATTCGGCGCCGATATGTTTCAATAGTTCCTGTCGCAGTTCCTGATTTGCAAGATCGAAATCAGCCAAACTAATATATGCTTTGCTGCTATCTTTCAGTGAATGCACAACCAAAGAAAGTAGCCGCAAAACCCCGCGCGTTCTCTGAAACGTGTGGAAACTTCCCCAGCGGTGATAAAGCACATCTATCACCTCCGGCATAAATGGATAAGATTCATAAAAACGATTTCGATATTCACTTGCTTGCACTTCCGCCGGC